>JAAESS010000110.1 GCA_024229195.1 Flavobacteriales bacterium
ACATACTCCCAGGCTTGAATATCTCTAGCAGACCAATCATTAAACTGTACCAATCCGAAAATGTATTCCTCAGCTTCTTCAATAGGAATTCTTTCTCCTAAATTATTAGAGGCAGTTGTTATAAATGCCATTTCTAATTCAAAATCTAATAATTTAGATGGTCCAAAACCAGGAGTATTTGTTCCTTCTTTTGGTCTTGTTTGTCCATGAGGTCTTCTAATCTTTGTACCAGATGGTATAATTGAGGAGCTTCTTCCGTGATATCCAATAGGAATGTGAAGCCAATTCGGCAGTAATGCATTTTCTGGATCTCTAAATAAGCTTCCTACATTGGTAGCATGTTCTTTACTGGCGTAAAAATCTGTGTAATCACCTACACTAACAGGTAATAACATTTCAACTTCATCCATTCTGAATATAATTTTTTCTTTGTGAGAAGCATTGTCTCGCAACGAACCATTAGTAACATCAAAAACATCAGCAATACGGTTTCTCACCAGTCGCCATGTTTTTCTACCATCTGCTATGAAATCATTTAAATTATCTTGTAAAAAAATATCATCAGTTAAGGGAATTCCTTCAAAATATCCTAATTGATGAAATGCTCCTAAATCAATGGCAAAATCTCCAATTCTAC
>JAAESS010000111.1 GCA_024229195.1 Flavobacteriales bacterium
GGGACGGTAAAAAATTTGGAAAGGTAAAAGTGGACTGGCATTACAACGAGATCTATACCCTGATCCATCAGCTTCAGCCCCAATGTCTTATTGGGAATAACCATCATCTCGCTCCTATAAAAGGGGAAGATTTTCAAATGTTTGAAAAAGACCTTCCAGGCAAAAATACAACCGGATGGGGAACCAGTTCAGGAGATATAGGAGCCTTGCCTAAAGAAGTATGTGAAACGATCAATGGCTCCTGGGGTTTTAACCTACAGGATAAAAAACACAAGTCTGATAAAGAATTGATCCAATATTTGATCAATGCAGCGGGATATGGAAGTAATTTATTGCTCAATGTAGGGCCCATGCCCAACGGAGAAATTCAACCGGAGCACATTGCATCTCTTAAAAATATTGGCACATGGCTCAAACAATACGGAACAACAATCTATGGTACCCGACAGGGGCCGGTTGCCCCGAGTGCTTCGATGGTATCGACACAAAAGGACGATGTTGTATACCTTCACCTTTTGGACAGTCAAAAAGATACTTACCTGATTCCTCATTTTAAAGGAAAGATCAAAAAAATGACCTTCTTTTCAAATGGCCAAAAAGTATCTCATAAAGTGAATGAATTCGGCCTGACTTTTTCTGTACCACAGCAAGAAAGAGATGATATTGATACCATTATTGCCATGGAACTTAAATAGCATTCCTTTTTGCTGGTTATTTTAGGGATTCAAAAGATAAGACTAGCCTCTTTCTCGGATCGACTAATACCCTAATTTCTGTCTTACTCTTTGCAGCACATCATCAGCTACCAGGTGAGCCTTTTTAGCTCCTTCCTTTAAGATTTGATCGACCTCTTCGAGATGATCCATATAGTAATGATATTTTTCTCGCTCTACTTTAAAAGTTTCGATGAGCAATTCATAAAAAGCTTGTTTGGCATGACCATATCCATAATTACCTCCCACATAATTTGCTCTCATTTCTTTAATTTGAGCTTCATCGGCAATCAATTTATATAAAGCAAATAAATTACAGGTATCCGGATCTTTTGGATCTTCCATCGGAGTTGAATCCGTTTTGATCTTCATGATCTGTTTTCTCAACTGCTTATCAGCCAAAAAGATGTCAATGATGTTTCCTTTGGATTTACTCATTTTTTCGCCATCCGTTCCGGGAACATACATGGTGCTTTCCTGAATTTTAGCTTGAGGCGGCACAAGGGTATCTCCCATTTGGTGGTTAAACCTGTTGGCCACATCTCTCGACATTTCAAGGTGTTGCAATTGATCCTTACCTACAGGAACAACATCAGCATCGTACAAAAGTATGTCAGCAGCCATAAGCATCGGATAAGAAAAAAGACCCGAATTCACGTCTTCTAATCGATCTGCTTTATCCTTAAAACTATGTGCCAGCGTCAATCGCTGATAAGGATAAAAACAACTCAAATACCATGATAGCTCAGTTACCTGAGGAACGTCACTTTGTCTGTAAAAAACGGTTTTATTCGTATCCATCCCAAAAGCAAGCCAGGTAGCGGCTGTACTATAAGTGTTCTGCCTTAATTCATCAGCGTTTTTGATCTGGGTCAAAGAATGAAGGTCTGCTATAAATAAAAAGGATTCCTCTTCTGATACCTTCGACATTTTTATAGCAGGAATAATGGCGCCAAGTAAATTTCCTAAATGAGGTGTTCCTGTACTTTGTACTCCGGTTAATATTCTAGACATGTAATGTTCTTAAAAATTTCATTGGCAAAAATAGGTAAATATGCCTGAAAAAATCATGATAAAGTCAGAATCTATTTACCCGAACTGTTGGATAAGAAATTACCAAACAGATCGATTATTTTTTGATCAATCGCCCAACATAAAGGATGATCACGGCACCGGCAACTGAAGTTAACAAGGAACCTATAAGACGGCCATCAGTGCTTAATCCAAAAAGTCCGAAAACCCAGCCTCCAACAACACCGCCAATAATTCCAAGAACCATATTCATCAAAAGGCCAAACCCTCCGCCCTTCATGATTTTTCCTGCCAACCATCCTGCAATGACTCCAATAATAATAAAATAGAGAAAGTTCATAATCAAAAGTTTAATTGGTTAATTTTTATTAAAAGTAAATAAAAAAATAATAAACAATGGATCTGATGAATTTTAGTAATTTTGAACTCCATGAAAAATAAGACCACTTTTTACGAAACCAAAGAAGAAACACTGAATATAATCACACATGGTATTGGTTTTGTTCTGAGTATCGCCGCCTTGGTTATTTTAGTAGTGAGCGCCTCGAAATATGGTACTGCAACCCACATTACGAGTTTTGCCATTTTCGGTGCGAGCCTGATCGTGCTCTATGCTGCTTCTACCCTATATCATTATACCCAAAACCCGGAATTAAGACATAAATTAAATATCCTTGATCATTCGGCTATTTATGTTTTGATAGCAGGAACCTATACCCCTTTTTCATTAGTGGTATTACAAGGCTGGATAGGATGGACCATTTTTGGAATTTCTTGGGGTCTTGCCCTTATTGGGATTATTTTTAAGGTATTTTACTTCGGAAAATATGACAAGATTTCAACCATCGCTTATGTTTTGATGGGCTGGGTGATTATTATGGCTATCAAACCCTTGATCGAAAACTTTCCAACAGCCGGTTTATTATGGCTTTTGGGCGGTGGATTGGCTTATACGATTGGAGCAGTGCTCTACAGCATAAAGAGTATACGATTTAACCATGCGATCTTCCATGTATTTGTATTACTCGGAAGTTTTTGTCATTTTATGGCCATATTCCTTTATGTACTGCCTGAAAGATAGACTACTTTTCCTCCTTTTGATGCAGATATCTTGTGAGTTGCATAGAAAGGTCAAGTAAAATGATCTTGGCGTTTCCATTTCTTTGGATATGATACATGGCATCCTCAATGGCTTTATTGATGTCCTCAATATTGGCTCCGTGAACAAAAGGCGCAAATTTTTCTAAATCAAAATTGTTCTCATGAGATTCAAAAAATACCAGAGATCGGGCATTATAATTTGTCAGTAAGGCCTGCCTGAAAAAATGAGAACAGTATTTTAAAAATCTTTTTTGAGTTTCTCTACCTGTTTTTGCTATTTCCTCACTCCATTTGATCAATTCCTGCACCACACTGGCATCTCCTTTTGCTTTAAAAGCTGATCTGACCCAGGTAATGAACCATCTTTCAAAAACCAATTCATTATCATCATGATGCAAAAGATGTAAGGCTTTATTCCAGTTTCCGTTAGATTGTTGGGCAATTTTTATTGCATGATTTTCTTCAACCTGATGCTTGTTCATTAGGGTGTCAATGATATTCTGCTCTGTGAGAGCTTGAAAATGCAAGACCTGGCATCTTGACAAAATTGTTTTGATGATCAACTCTTCGTTCTCTGCAATCAATATAAACAATGTACGTTCGGGTGGTTCCTCAATCAGTTTTAATAATTTGTTTGAGGCTGAAGCATTCATTTTATCCGCCATCCAAATGATCATCACCTTGAACCCTCCTTCATAAGGCTTTAAAATCAATTTTTTTACAATCTCCTCTGCCTCATTTACGCCAATCTGACCTTGCTTATTCTCAATTCCCAGTAGTTGGTACCAATTAAATAAACTGCCATAAGGGGTCTCCTCGACAAATTGCCTCCATTCTTCCATAAAGGAATTACTGGTTGGGTGCTTCTTCACCTTATCATTGGTCGTTACCGGAAAGGCAAAATGAAGATCCGGATGCATCAGTTTTTGAAACTTCAAATTACATGCATGATCACCATTATCATTCTCTCCTCCGCTGTTCTGACAAAGAATATACTGCGCATAGGCAATGGCCATAGGAAGAACTCCGCTTCCGGTAGGCGCAATAAATAACTGCGCATGAGGTATCCTTGAATTCTCAACTGTTTTAGTCAAGTGTCCTTTGATATGCTCCTGCCCTATGATGTCTGAAAATAGCATCTGAATAAATCTTGGTCTACAAAGAAAACAAAAAGTTAGGATTTACACTGCTAAAGAAGGACTAATTTCAAAGTTAGAGATTGTATAAAAAAACTTATTTTTGCCAAAAATGAAATCGGAAGACCAGGTTTTGATCTGTTTGACCGAAAACCATATCATCAATTGTAATTTCATTCAATGGTCATAATTACATTACAAAGAAAAAAATGTATTGGTTGCAATTACTGTGTGGAACTGGCACCGAAACAGTTTCAAATGTCTAAAAAAGATGGCAAATCAGTTTTGCTGCATTCCACAGATAAAAAAGGTTTTTTCACCATTAAATCACCAGACATGTCTATTTTGGAAGATGCCACCAAAGCCAAAGAAGCCTGCCCTGTTAACATCATTAGTGTCAAAGAAAATTAAACGCCTTGATGATTAATTCTGAGCAATGTTTTTAGTTTATCTTTATTGAGTATATTTACCTAAAATTTTTCGAACTTATATTGAGAATTTACCTGTTATGACATTGCGCGATGCAAAGGATAGTAAGGTGTTTGAATTAATTTAATATCAGGTAAATACAAGTTCTCAATCCAAAATATAAACATATTATGAGCTGTACTTCGTGCTCATCCTCTATAAATGGTTTGCCGCTGGGCTGCAAAAACAATGGTGCCTGCTCTTCCGGGAGTTGTGATAAAATGAATGTTTTTGACTGGCTCGCCAATATGTCTTTACCCAACGGACAAAAGCCATTCGACATTGCTGAAATAAGATTCAAAAATGGACGTAAGGGATATTATAAAAACACCAAAGAACTTCAACTTTGTATTGGTGATATTGTTGCCGTAGAGAGCTCTCCAGGGCATGACATTGGAGTTATATCACTTACCGGAGAACTGGTCAAGGTTCAAATGCGGAAAAAGAAAGTCTCTTCGAATAAAGACAGTATTTCTCAGATCTACAGAAAAGCTTCTGAAAAAGATGTAGAGATCTGGACCGTTGCCAGAAATAAAGAAAAAGAGGTTCAAAGAAAATCAAGGCTTATTATCAGTAGATTGGGTCTTAAAATGAAATTATCGGATGTTGAGTTTCAGGGTGATGGTAACAAAGCTACTTTTTACTACACGGCTGATGATCGGGTAGATTTCAGACAATTGATCAGAGAGCTCGCCGGTACATTTAGCTTACGAGTTGAGATGAAACAAGTTGGATTGCGACAAGAAGCAGCACGTCTTGGAGGAATCGGATCATGTGGAAGAGAACTTTGTTGTTCTACCTGGTTAACTGATTTCAGATCAGTCAGTACATCAGCTGCTCGCTATCAGCAATTGTCTTTAAATCCGCAAAAGCTCGCAGGGCAATGTGGAAAATTAAAATGTTGCTTAAATTATGAGTTGGATTCATATACAGATGCACTAAAATCATTCCCTAAACCCAATGTATGGTTGCATACTGAGAAAGGACCTGCTGTCTTTCAAAAAATGGATATTTTTAAAGGATGGATATGGTATGCTTACAAAGAAAATCCTATTAACTGGCATAAACTCACCGTAGAACAAACCAATCAGATCATAGAACTGAACAAAAAAAATGGTAAGGCAACAAGTTTGGAAGAGTATGCGATGGAGCTGGAATACGAAGTTGCTGAAGCCTCGAATTTTAAAGACGTTGTTGGTCAGGATAGCCTGACAAGATTTGACAAACCCAAATACAAAAAGAAAAAAAAGAGGGGCAGAAACAACCGTAATCGAAATTTCAAGGGAAATAAAAAAAATCTTCAAAAAAAGAAAAACTAAGAATGAGAGTTCACATGATGAAGAGAGGTATGAACTTTGCTAAACTAATATTAGCTTTTATCGCAATGACTTGTGCCTTATCTTGCTCAAATAATACCATCTACAATCAATACCAGGCTATTGATAATAGTGAGTGGCACAAGGATTCGATCATCAATTTTAAAATAAATTCTACAGATACTATTTCAAAGAACAATCTTTATGTTACGCTTCGTAATAACAAAGATTATGAATTTAGTAATCTGTTTTTAATTGTCGGTATTAGGTTTCCGAATAATTACCAGATTGTCGATACCCTGGAGTATGAAATGACAACTCCTGAAGGTAGATTTCTAGGAAATGGGATCACAGATGTGAAAGAAAATAAATTAGAATATAAGACCAACGTTACTTTTTCATTGATTGGAGATTATGATATCTCAGTACAACAAGCAATGAGAAGAACAAGAGATGTTGAAGGACTAAATGCCTTGAATGGAATCACGGATGTTGGATTACAAATTGAAAAAATAAATTGATGGCTGAAAAAAGTCAAAAAACCGGTACAAGCAGCATTACCAAATGGATCTGGAGGTTATTCATTGGGGGATTGATATTTCTGTTTTTAATTTTTTTCCTCGCGGCGATGGATGTTTTTGGAAAACTTCCAACTTTTGAAGAATTAGAAAATCCCGAAAACAATCTTGCCACCGAAGTGATCTCGATAGATGGAGAAACTCTGGGTAAATATTACCGAGAAAACAGAACTCCTGTCAAATACAGAGAATTACCTGAAAATCTTATCCAGGCGCTGATCGCTACAGAAGATGAAAGATATTTTGAACACTCAGGAATTGATTTCAGAGGTACTGCAAGAGCGGCAGCCAAATTAGGGAAAGATGGAGGAGCAAGTACCATTACCCAGCAACTTGCTAAAATGCTGTTTACTAAAAAAGCTTCAGGTAATATTGCCAAAAGATTGATCCAAAAGGTGAAGGAATGGGTCATTGCCATCAGACTTGAAAAACAATACACCAAGAATGAGATTATCACCATGTATTTCAATAAATACGATTTTGGTCATAATGCCGTTGGTATTCGATCTGCCAGCAGGATTCACTTTGGAAAAGAACCCAATGAATTAAATATTGAAGAATCTGCCATGCTGGTAGGGATGCTCAAAAACTCTTCTTTATACAATCCGATGAGACGACCGGAAATGGTCACGCAAAGACGAAATGTTGTTTTCGGGCAAATGCTGAGAAATGAATTTATCACGGATCAGGAAAAGGATTCGCTGCAAAATCTCCCGCTTGAACTGGATATAAATCTGGAAGGTCACAGTGACGGAACTGCAACTTACTTTAGAGAATATGTTCGTGAATTCATGAGAAAATGGATGAAAGAACATTCAAAACCAAATGGAGAAAGTTATAATATTTACCGTGATGGTCTTAAGATTTATGTAACTCTCGATTCAAGATTACAAGAAAATGCTGAGGAAGCGATGACAGAGCATTTGACCAATTTACAGAGAATCTTCTTCAAGCAACAGAAAAATAATAAAACGGCACCTTTTTATGATCTCGAGAAAGAGCAAATTGAAAGTACGATGCTTTCGGCCATGAAGAGAAGTGACAGATGGAGAAAAATGAAAAAAAATGGAGCCTCAGAAAAGGATATCAAGGCCTCATTTTATGTTGAAACACCCATGAAACTATTTTCTTGGCAAGGAGAAATTGATACAGTCTTAACACCTTATGATTCTATCAGGTATAATAAATACATTTTACAGTCGGGCTTATTATCCACAGATCCAACCACGGGTCATGTAAAGGCTTGGGTAGGTGGCATTGACTATAAGCACTTTCAATATGATCATGTAAAG
The DNA here is from genome assembly GCA_024229195.1 of Flavobacteriales bacterium. Taxonomy (GTDB): domain Bacteria; phylum Bacteroidota; class Bacteroidia; order Flavobacteriales; family Flavobacteriaceae; genus Lutimonas. Next base: position 7,637 of record JAAESS010000111.1, read on the forward strand.
CAAGGAAAAAGACAAGTGGGTTCAACTTTTAAACCTTTTGTTTATGCTACAGCTATCAATCAGTTAGGTCTGTCTCCATGTGATGAATTTCCGAATACACCTTATACCATTCCTGCCGGTAAATATTATCTGGATGAAGACTGGACCCCAAGAAATTCAGGAGATGAATACGGAGGTTTACGATCTTTAAAAAATGCTTTGGCAAATTCCATTAATGTGATTTCGGCCAACTTGATCGATCAAACAACACCTCAGAATGTTGTGAGGATGGCAAAAAACCTGGGGGTAGAAACAGATATACCAGCGGTTCCTTCTGTAGCCTTGGGAACGGTAGATCTTAGCTTGTATGAAATGGTTGGTGCCTTAAATACATTTGCCAATAAAGGCATGTATGTAAAACCCATGATGATCCTTAGAATAGAGGATAAAAACGGGACCATTCTAGAGGAATTTACTCCGGAGACCAAAGAGGTTTTAAGTGAAAGTATTGCCTATACCACCATCAACCTTATGGAGGGTGTAACAAGATATGGATCTGGTATAAGACTAAGAACTACAGGCGGAAAATATCCTGATAATGTTGCCACTGGTTATCCTTATAAATTTGATAATGCCATTGCTGGTAAAACAGGTACCACTCAAAATCAATCAGATGGTTGGTTCATCGGACTTGTTCCAAATTTATCAACGGGTATTTGGGTTGGAGCTGAAGACAGATCTGTTCACTTTGTAGATATCACCCGAGGGCAAGGCGCTTCAATGGCCTTACCTATCTGGGCTTTATATATGCAAAGAAATTATGCCAACGAAGAACTCAACATCAGTAAAGAGGACTTTGAAAAACCTGAAAATCTAACGATCAGTGTTGATTGTGATCAAGAGCGAGATGAAGATGATAAAGAAAAAGATCAAAAAAAGCCAGATCTAAATGATGAAATAGATTTCTAAAACTATGAAAGCTTCCTGGTATCCAGAAGATGATGTATTGAAAAGCAGCAACATCTATCAAATGATGCTGAGAAATAATTTTGATGCCTATCAGGAATTCTGGAAGTGGTCTGCAATAGAAAAAGAATCTTTTTGGGGACAGACCATAGAAAACCTCAATATTCAATTTGACCAGTCATATACTTCTCTTTTAGACACTTCAGAAGGCACTGAACACGCCTCATGGCTTAAGGGCGCCAAACTCAATATAGTCGATTCATGTTTTCAAAATAATGATGATGCTATTGCTCTAGTCTTTCAATCCGAAGATGGGCTTATAGAAAAAATCACTCAGCGAACCCTTGAAAAATATGTCAATCGAATAGCCAATAGTTTCGCTAATCAAGGTTTACAAATTGGAGATCGCATTGCCATCGACATGCCCATGACCCTCGAGGCTGTGGCCATATATCTTGCCGGCATTAAGGCCGGGCACCCTGTGGTGACCATTGCTGACAGCTTCAGTTCAAATGAGATCGCTGTCAGATTGAAGATCACGCAACCTAAATTGCTCTTTACCCAGGATATTATTAAAAGAGCGGGTAAGGTCTTGCCTTTATACGAAAAGGTGATAAAGGCTGATGCGCCCAGAACAATTGTTATTCAGGAAGGTCAGGAAAAATATGCTTTGAGAAGTGATGATCTTTTCTTTTCGGACTTTCTTGCAGACAAGGATCAATTTGACTCAGTTATACAGGACCCTAATAAAACAATGACTGTTTTGTTCTCTTCAGGAACTACAGGAGAACCCAAGGCAATTCCCTGGACCCACTGTACTCCGATAAAGTGTGCCTCTGACGGTTATTACCATCATAATATCCAGGAAGGTGATGTAGTTTGCTGGCCCACAAATTTGGGTTGGATGATGGGGCCATGGCTCATATTTGCCAGTTTGATCAACAAAGGATCCCTTGCATTATACTATGGAGCACCAATGGGATCAGGATTTGGAGCCTTTGTTCAGGATGCAAAAGTAAATATGCTCGGAGTGGTACCAAGCATTGTCAGGCAATGGAAAAACTCGGGTTCAATGGAAGGTTTTGATTGGTCAAAGATCAATTGTTTTAGTTCAACCGGAGAGGCCTCTAATCCTGAAGAAATGAATTATTTAATGCAACTTGCCAAGAACAAACCTGTTATTGAATATTGTGGAGGAACCGAAATTGGTGGTGGCTATGTTACCAGCACAGTTGTTCAGCCTAACATTGCCAGTACTTTTTCTACACAGGCTCTAGGTGGAGAATTTATCTTACTGGATGAAAACAATCAGGTCTCCAATAAAGGTGAAATGTTCTTGATTCCTCCTATAATGGGACTGTCAAATTCATTAGTCAACAGAGATCATTATAAAGTATATTATGAAGGGAACCCAAGCCATAAGGGTCAGATTTTAAGAAAGCACGGCGATGAACTCATGCAATTGAAAAATGGTTATTACAAGGCCCAGGGCAGGGCCGATGATGCCATGAATCTCGGGGGGATCAAAGTAAGTTCTATTCAAATTGAAGAAGTGATCAACCAGCTAGATTTTGTAAAAGAAAGTGCGGCCATTGCAGTTTCTCCTTCCTCAGGAGGACCCAGTCAATTGGTACTTTATATAGTGGCTCTAGCCTCTGATTTAAATGACTTAGAAAAATTGAAAAACGCAAAATCCATCATTCGCCAAAGATTGAATCCATTATTTAAAGTTGAAAAAATAGTCGAAATCGATCAGCTACCACGCACGGCATCCGGTAAAGTGATGCGAAGAACACTCAGAGCTATGTTAGATGAACAATGAGCAAATTGATTCAATAATTTAATGTGATTTTTTTGCTTAAATTTTGACCTGAATCAGTCTGATAAGACTCCAGGTCAACAATTTTTTTGCGATATTTGTCGCTATCAAAAATATTTTTATGAAAGTACTCTCCTACAATGTAAATGGTATTCGCGCAGCGATCAAAAAGGGTTTTTTAGATTGGCTGAAAGCCGCAAATCCTGATGTGATTTGTATTCAGGAAACCAAAGCCCAAAAGGAGCAATTGGATCTGCAGCTATTCGAAGATCAGGGATATCCTTATCACTACTGGTTTTCTGCTCAGAAAAAGGGCTATAGTGGTGTGGCGGTTCTTTCAAAAATCAAGCCCAATCATGTGGTGTACGGAACAGGTATCGAAAGTATGGATTTTGAAGGTCGCAACCTTCGCCTGGATTTTGATAAGTTCTCTGTGATGAGTTTGTACCTTCCTTCAGGAACAAATGATGCGAGGCTCAATTTTAAATTGAACTATATGGCTCAATTTCAAAATTATATCGATGACTTAAAAAAAGAAATTCCAAATTTGGTGATCTGCGGAGATTACAATATCTGTCATGAGGCCATTGATATTCACAATCCAAAACAGAATAAAAATAGTTCAGGGTTTCTGCCTGTTGAAAGAAAATGGATCGATGATTTTATCAATAGCGGTTTTATAGATTCTTTCAGGCATCTCAACAAGGAGCCTCATCATTATAGTTGGTGGAGTTACCGCGCAAATTCAAGAAACAATAACAAGGGATGGAGAATCGATTATTGCATGGCGAGTAACCCGTTAAAGGATCATATTGACCGGGCTTTTATCCTGCCTGAAGCAAAGCACAGTGATCATTGCCCCATCGGACTTGAGTTAAAATTTTAAGCAGTCGTTTTATTGGCCAATTGGCCGCAGGCAGCATCAATATCTTTACCTCTGCTGTGCCTGATATTCACGGTAATGTTATTTCTCTCGAGTTCTCTTTGGTAATAGGAGATTGCTGCAGGATCCGCCTGAACAAAACCATCTTCTTCAATGGCATTGTATTCAATAAGATTGACTTTTGAAGGCACTTTTTTGCAATAAGCTACCAAAGCATCGATATCTTTTTTCTTATCATTGATCCCTTTCCAGACCACATATTCAAAAGTGATCACCTTTTTGGTCTTGGCATACCAGTATTGGAGCGAGTAAAGTAGGTCAGCAAGTGTAGATTTATCATTGATCGGCATCATTTTAGACCTGACCTCATCAATGGCAGAATGCAGTGATAC
>JAAESS010000112.1 GCA_024229195.1 Flavobacteriales bacterium
AGGTTTTCTAATTACAGTGATCTTATGACTCTTCTTTTTTCAGGGCGCCATTTTCCCTCAGACATCATTCTTCTCTCCGTTCGTTACTACCTGGAGAGTGGATGAAATTGACATCAAGGTGAAAGGGTTCTGGAAATATTATTATCGAGCGGTGGATAAACAAGGCAATGTAGTGGACTTTTTATTGTGTGATAAACGCGATGAAGCGGCGGCTCGTTCCTTTTTAGATAAGGCTATCAAGCACAATGGACAACCAGAAAAGGTCGTGATTGATAAGAGTGGCGCGAATGCTTCTGCTCTACGAGATCTCAATTTTCAACTTTTACTTTCAGGAGATCGGCTTAATCAGATAGCGGTTTGTCAAAGTAAGTATTTAAACTATATCGTTGAACAAAGTCATCGAAAGGTAAAAGGGAAAATGCATCAATGTTCCAAGTGACTTGTCTGCTTGGGATCCCTTTTATTCTCTGGCAGTCTAAATGTATCTGAAATTTGGGCTCTTCGGACTTTTTGAAAACTTCGCGACAGAACCCAATGTTTACATTATTTTAATTTGCGTATTTTTGAGACTTTGATGATAGGAGGTTTATTTTGTCTTATTCAGTTCGTTCCGATTTTTTAGTGCCCGTTTTGGGGGTGCTCTTAAAATCTTTTTTAGGAGCTATCGCTTGCCTCATTGCTATTAGTTTATTTACCGCCATGTTCTCATTTCGATTAGTTATTCCGCTTCCTCACATGGATTGCATCATTAGTGCTGGCATTGAACATGGTGGTAATGCGTTTCATTACAATGGTTTTTCTGAAGGCTTAAAGTCGTTCGCTATTAATTTGAAAAATCTTGGTTTGGTTCTGAAGTATACATTTGGATTTTAAAACTCTCGCTGTTGAATCTCAGAAATATATAGGAAAGCCTGTAGACGACTATCAGCTTAGAAGTGAACTTGAGCGTGTGGCGGCTTTGCTAGAGGTAGAATCAAAGCGTTTGATTGGTGCATTGGAACGATTGAAGAAATTACGCAAACTTATAATGGTTCTCTCACCGTTCACATCTAAATAATGTTCTAAATTGCCGCTATCACTGATGGCTCTAGTGTCACTAATGTTTTTTCGTGTCAATGAATTTTCATGTATTTTTGCCTTTCTGTTTATGTGGCTGATAGTTATTGTTTATTCGTGGGTTATAAAATTCACACCCTGATAGGTTGATTGAATTGGCCTTGTTTATGTCATTGTTATTCCATGGTATTTTTATTTTGTTTTAAATTTTTAGGGTGGGGGCGACCATGAATTTATTATTGAGAGGAAGATAATTTTAAAAAGGCATTTTTTATGAATAAGAATTTTAAAAAGATACTGTTAGTGTCTCTTATTTCAATTTGTGGAACAGGAACCGCTCTGGCAGCCGCTCCTGCAGCAACTCAAGCTCCTCAATCAACTCAAGCTCCTCAATCAGAGTTTGGCACTCCTCATAAGCTATCATTTTCTTCAACAATAATGGATTGGCTTAATTTTGCATATAAGCAGGGTTATAAGGCAGGACAGGATAGTAGACTTGGTTTTTTGCCTGATGGGACTCCTGTTAACTATATGAGTAGCGATGAAGTGTATGCATGGGGAGCTGCTCAATTTCCTAATAAGTTGAGTAGTGCTGGTGCGAGTAATCTAAATCAGCAAGTTACTCAATACTGGAATAATGGCTTTAACGCTGGCGCCGCCAGTATGCCAGTATAAAATATAAATTTATAAAGCCTCTTAGATGATTTGCAGATCTCGTCTAAGAGGCTTTTTTACATCCTTATTTGCGAATTATGTTGAATTGAGCGATCAATGATCGCTCGGTATCTTCGTCCCACCCAACTTCACATATGATC
>JAAESS010000113.1 GCA_024229195.1 Flavobacteriales bacterium
CAACGATTATTCGACTAGATCGATTCTTCGAGTTTGTATTGACTATGGTTGGAATGTCACTGATCTTTTAATGGGCAACTTGCATTGAATTTTGAATTTTGAACTTGAGACAAAGGGTTTTGGATAGAAACATGAAACCTGATGCTTCAAGTGTGGCTTACGGCTTACGCTTGCTGTATAGGTTTGCAATTGACCTGCTTTTTTATAATCAGTGAATCAAAATCAGTTAACGTTGGGCTGGATCGAAATGAACAACTCCGGGATAAGTAGATTAAATAAAAAGGCTAAGCATTGAACAAATAGACCTTGATTAATAAACTCTCTTGATATTTTTATTGCATAGATCTGTTTCTTATAATAACATGGCCAACTTATTTTGTTGCGACTTTTGGATGGAGTAAAAGAAACGAAATTTTGCTATGTGATTTGAAAAATTGTTAAAGCTTTGATGACGTCATATTTTGCCACGCCCTTTTGACGTCATATTTGGCCACACCCGAATAACCGAATATTCGGTAAAATTGTAAGCAAATATCTGAATAGTTCAAATCTTTCGTTTGGACAGCCCTAATGTCAACACTGCAAGGTACACTCTATTTAAGGAAGGAAAGTACGGTGAGGAAAATCTACCGCCAAACCAAGATTCTTTGCTGCTCCATATCAAACGTACAAATTACGAGTGTTTCATTCGACGTCG
>JAAESS010000114.1 GCA_024229195.1 Flavobacteriales bacterium
ATATTTGCAATCCAAAAAATCTATAGAATGAAAGCAGGAATTGTAGGACTTCCAAATGTAGGCAAGTCAACTTTATTTAATTGTCTGTCAAATGCTAAGGCGCAATCGGCAAACTTCCCATTTTGTACCATTGAACCCAATATTGGAGTGGTAAATGTGCCAGATGAAAGACTAGAAAAACTTGATAGTTTAGTCAATCCTGAAAGAGTCATGCCGGCGACAGTTGAGATTGTTGATATTGCAGGACTAGTTAAAGGTGCGAGTAAAGGAGAAGGACTTGGTAATAAATTCCTTGCAAATATTCGAGAAACCGATGCAATCATACATGTTTTAAGATGTTTTGACAATGACAATATTGTTCATGTTGATGCCAATATTGATCCTGTAAGAGATAAGGAGACCATTGATATGGAACTGCAATTAAAGGATCTTGAAACGGTTGAAAAGAAATTGGATAAGGTCAAAAAAGCGTCAAGAACAGGTGATAAAGTAGCTTTAAAAGAATTGGATCTTTTAAATAAAGTGAAAGAAAACCTGGAATCGGCTATCTCTGTCAGAGCCATTGATTTTACAGAAAAAGAGAGAGAAGAATTTATCACACCTTTGCAATTGCTTACTGATAAACCAGTTTTATATGTTTGTAATGTTGACGAGGCAGCTGCGGTAAGTGGTAATGACTATGTGAAAAAGGTGAAGGAGGCGATAAAAGATGAAAACGCCGAAGTTTTGGTTTTGGCAGTTGCAACTGAGGCTGATATCATGGAATTGGAAGAGTATGAAGAGCGTCAAATGTTCCTGGAAGATCTTGGATTGGATGAGCCTGGCGTATCAAAATTGATCAGATCGGCTTATAAACTTTTGAATTTACAGACTTACTTTACCGCAGGAGAAAAAGAAGTTCGTGCCTGGACCATTCATATTGGAGACTCGGCACCTCAGGCCGCAGGAGTTATTCATACAGATTTTGAAAAAGGATTTATCAGGGCAGAAGTTATTAAATATGATGATTTTGTTCATTTTGGGAGTGAATTAAAAGTCAAGGAAGCAGGTAAATTGGCAGTAGAAGGAAAAGAGTATATTGTACAGGATGGTGATATGATGAATTTCCGATTTAACGTGTAATAAGCTCTAATCAAGCTTTTTGATTATAACCTTATGAATTTTACTATACATCAAACAGATGCGAACAGTTCGGCAAGGGCAGGGACCTTGGAAACCGATCACGGTAAGATTGAAACACCAATCTTTATGCCTGTTGGAACAGTGGCATCCGTCAAGGGAGTCCATCAAAAAGAACTGGAAACAGACATCAATGCAGATATTATTCTGGGAAATACCTATCATTTATACTTGCGTCCAAAAACAAATATTTTGGAGGGAGCAGGAGGGCTGCATAAATTTATGAACTGGCAAAGGCCTATTTTGACAGATTCAGGTGGATATCAGGTCTATTCCTTGTCTGATAATCGAAAGATCAATGAGGAAGGCGTGAAATTTAAATCTCATATTGATGGTTCTTCACATTTCTTCTCTCCTGAGTTTTCGATGGAAATCCAAAGAAAGATTGGCGCTGACATCATCATGGCATTTGATGAATGTACGCCATACCCATGTGAATATAATTATGCAAAGAATTCGATGCATATGACGCATAGATGGCTGGAGAGATGTATAAAATACTTAAATGATCATCCGGAAAACTATGATTTTAAGCAGCATTTTTTCCCTATTGTCCAAGGAAGTACTTATAACGATCTCAGAAAGCAATCGGCTGAATATATTGCAGGTGTAGGTGCCGTTGGGAATGCTATAGGAGGTCTTTCTGTTGGAGAGCCCGCTGAAGAAATGTATGAAATGACCGAGGTAGTTACTGCAATTTTGCCGAAAGACAAACCGAGATACTTGATGGGGGTAGGCACACCGATTAATATTTTGGAAAATATTGCACTTGGAATAGATATGTTTGACTGTGTCATGCCAACAAGAAATGCCAGAAACGGGATGCTTTTTACCGCACATGGTACAATCAATATCAAGAATAAAAAATGGGAAGATGATTTTTCGCCCTTGGATGAAATGGGAATTACAACTGTAGATACCCTATACTCTAAGGCTTATGTCAGACATTTGTTTGCAGCCAATGAATACCTGGGTAAGCAAATCGCATCGATTCATAATTTAGGATTTTATCTTTGGTTGGTTCGTGAGGCGAGAAAGCATATCTTAGCGGGAGATTTTGCATCTTGGAAGCAGATGATGGTCCGACAAATGGATAAAAGGTTGTAGGATTTATAATTCTTGCATCAGTTCTAAAAAAATAAGATCCGGATTTGAAGATTTTAGACAAGTACATACTTAGAAAATATTTCACTTCTTTTATTTTCACTTTATTGATTTTGATTCCCATTGCCATGGCGATTGATATCTCTGAAAAAGTTGGAAAATTTATAAAGAACGAAGAACTTACCTCCGAAGAGATCTTAAATGATTACTATCTGAATTTTATCATTAATTATGGAAATACTTTTATGCCTTTGGCATTATTTATTTCCGTGATCATGTTCACCTCAAAGATATCCGGAAACTCAGAGATCATTGCGATTCACAGCTCTGGGATCTCTTTTAAACGCTTTTTAAGGCCCTACCTGATAGGAGCTACCATCATTACCGGAATATCCTTATATGCCAATCATTTTGTTGTACCTGATTCTAATAAATCTTTGGAAAAGTTTGAGGAAACTTATTTAAGATCAATTTATAAAAAGAAGACGAAAAGTTCAGTGAGTAAAGTCAGTTTACAACTCAGTAAGGATGACTATGTTTATTTCGGATATTTTAATTTCAAATCTAAAAATGGATATAATTTTTCTTACGAGCACTTTGACGGAAATAGGTTGGTATATAAGATCATTGCTCAGAATATTCGTTTTAATCAAAATGACAGCACATTTAGATTGAGCACTTACAGAAAAAGGTTTGTGGGAGCTCATAAGGATAGTCTAGATTCCGGAACCTTTATGGATACAGTATTTAATTTTGAACCCAAAGATCTCTTGTATGTAGATTATCTGGCAAGAGAGATGCCTTCATTAGGTTTAAGCAAACATATCAAGCAGTCTGAGAATAGAGGAGTCAAAAACCTAAATAATTATAAAGTAGAGTTATATAAAAGAACAAGTTTGCCAATCTCTTCATTTGTCCTCACTTTGATCGCAGTTACGCTTGCTTCCAAGAAAAGAAGAGGAGGAATTGGGGTCAATTTGGCTGCAGGTATTGCCTTGATGTTCTTATATGTATTCTTTATGAAAGTATCGGAAGTTTTGGGGTCAACAGCCGAATCAATACCCTTATTAATGGTTTGGATGCCTAATATTATTTTTGGGATCATTGCCGTATTCTTATATAACAATGCCAACAAGTAAACTTAAAAATCAATTACATCTTCATTTCATTGTTTTTATTTGGGGATTCACTGCTATTTTAGGAGCCTTGATTTCTATCAATGCAATTCCCTTAGTGTGGTTTAGGGTTTTAATGGCTTCGGCAACCTTATTTGTATTTTTAAAAATTCGACGGGTAACTTTTGAGGAGAACTGGAGTGATTTACTCAAATTATTGATTGGTGGCATATTGGTAGCCTCACATTGGGTTACATTCTTTTATGCGATTAAAATATCGACAATCTCAACAACATTGATCACCCTTTCTTCAAGTGCTTTTTTTGTCGTGATCTTTAAACCATTTTTTGAAAAGAAGAAATTTGAATTGTATGAAATGGTTCTTGCCATTTTTACAATTTTGGGCTTTATAATTATTTTTAGGAGCGAGAAGCTTTATACAGAAGGAATACTGGTTGCTTTGATCTCAGCGATATTAGTCGCCTTGTTTTCTGTCTACAACAGTAAATTGGTCAAAACCTATACCGGTTCAAAAATTGCTTTTTATGAATTGTTATTTGCTGGTTTATTTTTGACTGTGATTTTGCTTTTCAAAAATGAATTTTCGATAGAATTTTTTCAATTAAAAAATTCAGACTGGATGTATTTGATCATACTGGCAACTATCTGCACAGCTTACCCCTTCGTTGTGGCGACAAATCTTTTAAAGAAAATGAGTCCTTTTACTATTGTGCTTACCAATAATCTCGAGCCAATTTATGGTATTATTCTGGCATTGATTCTTTTTGGTGATAAAGAAAGAATGAGTCCTCCTTTTTATATTGGTGGAGCTATTATTCTTAGTTCAGTTCTAATCAATGGTATAATAAAAAGCAGAAAATTTAATGGAAGATTGAATTCTGAAGATTAATAATTGCGCAAAGTTTATATATTTGTAACCTTAAACAATAACTAAACTCAACTACTCAAAAATGGAATATCTTGATTTTGAATTACCAATAAAAGAGTTAGAAGATCAGCTGGATAAATGCAAACTGATTGGTGAAGAGAGCGATGTAGATGTGACAGAGACCTGTCAACAGATTGAAACGAAACTGGAGAGTACCAGAAAAGAAATATTCAAGAACTTAACCGCTTGGCAAAGAGTTCAGTTGTCCAGACACCCTTCCAGACCTTATACCCTTGACTTTATAAAAGCACTTACTAAAGGGACCTTCATGGAATTACACGGAGACAGAACCGTGAAAGATGACAAGGCCATGGTAGGTGGTTTAGGAAAAATTGGTGACCAGTCCTTTATGTTTATAGGACAGCAAAAGGGGTATAATACCAAGACCCGTCAGTACAGGAATTTTGGGATGTCAAACCCGGAAGGATATAGAAAAGCCTTGAGGCTGATGAAAATGGCTGAAAAATTTGGAATTCCTGTGGTTACTTTAATTGATACCCCTGGAGCTTATCCCGGATTGGAAGCTGAAGAGCGGGGTCAGGGAGAGGCAATCGCAAGGAATATTTTAGAAATGACCCGTTTAAAAACTCCAATTATATCTATCATCATAGGCGAAGGAGCTTCAGGTGGTGCAGTTGGAATTGGTGTAGGGGATAAGGTAATGATGTTAGAGAATACCTGGTATACCGTTATTTCACCAGAATCTTGTTCATCTATTTTATGGAGAAGCTGGGAATATAAGGAAGTAGCAGCGGAAGCATTAAAACTTACCGCTAAAGATATGATTCGTCAAAAATTGATAGATGGTATCATTAGAGAACCTCTGGGAGGAGCTCATACTGATCGAGAGAAGACGTATAAATCTGTTGAGTTGGCAATTAAAAAGGCCTTTAAAGAGCTCAGTGAATTGTCTACAGACAAACTGGTAAAAAAGAGAATGGAGAAATATGCCGAAATGGGTGTTTACAAAGGTTAAGCTTTTTTCGAAGAAATATTAAAATCAATCCCGAATTCATTTCGGTATTTTTTTTTAAGTGATTCCTACCAAATCATCTGATGAATTTTGTCTATTTTTATAAGTAGATTAAGACTTATGAAAATACTTTCTCCAAAGCAGATCCACGAGGCCGATAAGGCAACGATTAAAAACTTTCCTATTTCCTCTGCCGATTTGATGGAAAAGGCAGCCTCAAAATGCTATGATTGGATCATAGATAAGTTCCCTGATCCTTCTCAGCCCATACATGTTTGTTGCGGTATGGGTAATAATGGGGGAGATGGCTTGGTGATTTCAAGACTTTTACTAAAGCAAGGCTTTCAAGTCAATGTATATTTAATTTGTTTTTCTGAAAGCAGAAGTGATGACTTTAAGTTGAACCTGAAAAGGTTAACTGATATGAAAGCTAGGATCAAAGAAATTCGGCAGCTTAGTGATTTCCCTGTGATAGGTGAAAAAGAGCTCGTCATAGATGCCATTTTTGGAATTGGACTAAAAAGACCTCCAGCTGGTTTTACAAAAGATTTTATACAATATATAAATACAAGATGTCCAACCGTTATTGCAATAGATATTCCATCCGGACTTTTTGCACAATCCTTCGTGAAGGATAAAGAATCGGTTGTAAAATCAAAATATATACTCACGTTTCAATGCCCTAAATTAGCATTTCTACTACCTGATCACCAGCACTTCATTGAGAACTGGAAAATTCTGGATATAGAACTGGATAAGAACTATTTGGAAAGTACAAAAGCTGACTATTATTGGATCGATCATAATTTCATTGCTGACTTTTTCAAAAAGCGTCAAAGATTTTCACATAAAGGAACCTTTGGTCACAGTTTGATCATTGGGGGAAGTTATGGAAAGGTTGGAGCCGTTATTCTGGCTTCCAAAGCGGCATTGAAAGCAGGTTCAGGACTGGTTTCAGCGTATATCCCAAAATGTGGCTATACCGCAATGCAGTCTCATAACCCGGAGATCATGGTAGAAGTTGATGACGATAAATATCTTCAGTTTTTTAACGTAAAAACAAAGCCTGATGCCATAGGAATAGGTCCAGGTTTGGGAACACATTCAAAAACTAAAAAAGGGTTTGTAGAATTTGTATTACAATGCAAGTTACCTATAGTTGTTGATGCTGACGGATTAAATATTATTTCAGAGTTTAAAGACCTTTTAGATATTGTTCCGAAAGATGCTATTCTTACCCCGCATCCAAAGGAATTTGAAAGATTAGTGGGTTCATGGAGCGATGATTATGAAAAGCTAAAGAAACAAATAGATCTTTCGTCTCAATTACAATGCGTCGTAGTTTTAAAAGGAGCTTATACTTCAATTGCTTACCGAGGTAAAATATTTTTTAACGCTACAGGTAATCCTGGTCTTGCGACGGCTGGAAGTGGTGATGTTCTTACAGGAATTCTTTGCGGTTTACTGGCTCAGGGTTACACTTCATTACAAGCAGCAATTCTTGGTGTATACATTCATGGCAGAGCAGCAGATTTGGGTATTTCTTCGTTTGAATCAGTAGAATCTTTAACAGCTTCAGATTGTATTCGATATTTAGGTAAAGTTTTTCAAGAATTTGATTGAAATTATTTTGGCACTAATTTTGATTTTGAAAAGGAAAACAAAAACATGCGTAATACAATAATTTTTATAATGTTGGCGGTCATCATTTATGCTTGTGAACCAAGCAAATCTGCTAGTACTTCTAAGTTAGAGGCCGTTGATCAAGAAGCCATCGACACAATTAAAATAGAAAATAAGGAACTTGAGTACGAAATCATGATTCTTGAGATCGGTTTTGAAAATTGGTTAGTTACCCAACGACCTATAGAATACTATACACAAGCTATGCTTGAGAATCGAAATATGTTTCTGGTTTCAGAATGGAACAGAAGGGTTAATATGCCCAATGTTTATGATCCCTTACTCTATAATCAACCCATTGATTATCAGCAGCGTATTGATTATGGAAAAAAGGTAAATTATATGCTGTATATGTACTTTCAATTCTTTGAAAAGAAATACAAGCAACGTCTATAAGGCTTCAATGACCAACTAGTTTTTTTTCAGATCTATGAGAATAGAAAAGGTTCTATTGATATCTTTTTCTTTCACCACTAAAGTAATTTCATGCGTTGTCGAGATGACCTCTTGAACAGGAATATTAGCCCATGCCAGTTGTTTTAGAATAAAATAGTAAATGCCTGATTGTTCCAGATTGGTCTTTGGTAATTTGATGGTAATAGAGGCTAGTTTTGACATTGAATTAATCAATTCTTCATCTTTGAAAATGGTATCAATTTCTTCTTTTAGGTTGGCACTGATCACAATATTAGTTTCAAAAATACCTTGTGATACGGTAAAAAAAGATTCTCTGTTATCACCAATTTCAGCAAATATCATTGATATATGCTGGTATAAAGAACCTGAATTCTTGAAAGTATAATCAAAAAGGTCTGAACGTACAATGAAATCGCCCAGTTTTAGGGACAATGATTTAATATTCTTTCGAATTTTTAATATTTCAATTGGAGACATCCGATTGATGGACATCATGATGGCACCTGTTTTGACTTCCTTTCCCAATGCATTTTCAACCTCCGGCTGTATAAGCCTGGCCAGGGAGGAGACATTGATTAATTTGTCCTGCATGGCCTCTTCTACAAAAGGAGTTCTTTGAATAATCAACTCTACGGTTTCCTGTATCGTTTTCATTGTTAAAATTTGAACATTTTGTTATAATATGTAAATATATTATAAAAATTTTAGCAGTATGTTGGTTTTGTGAATATTTGTCAAAAAATTAGATATGATAGTTTTAAAATTTGGAGGGACTTCAGTAGGATCAGTTGAAAACTTCAGAAAAGTGGCCCAAATCGTCCAATCGACTGCAGGAGAAAAGATAGTGGTATTATCGGCAATGTCAGGGGTTACAAACACCTTGGTTCGTATCACGGATTTACTGAAGACTTCGAGTGTTGAAGAAGCATTGGTCTTAATTCACAGACTTAATGAGAAATATCTTGAGGTCGCTAAGGATTTAATTGCATCAGATGATAACTATTTCAAAGCTCAAATCGTATTGAAAAGGCATCACGAAGTTTTATTGACAATTGCCTCAGAACCATTTTCTGGAAAAAATGAAAAAACCATTATGGCTCAGGGAGAATTGATTTCTACAAATTTGTTCCAGCTATATATGGATGAAGTTGATGGAAATAGCGTTTTGTTATCCGCGCTTGATTTTATGCAAATAGACCAACACGCTGAACCAAGAACGGAAGTAATTCAAAATAGACTTTCAAAAGTTTTGGCTAATCACAGTGCCAGGACCTTTATTACCCAAGGATTTATTTGCAGAAACATAAACAACGAAATAGACAATTTGAACAGGGGTGGGAGTGATTACAGCGCATCTCTTATTGGAGCCGCTGTCCAGGCGGATCAAATCCAAATTTGGACCGATATTGATGGAATGCATAATAACGATCCGAGGTTTGTCGATCATACTTTTTCAGTAGAAGAATTATCATTTGATGAGGCGGCAGAGTTGGCCTATTTTGGAGCTAAAATATTACATCCTCAGAGTATCATACCTGCACAAGAAAATAATATTCCGGTATTGTTAAAGAATACTTTTAAGCCGGAATCAAAAGGGACTTTGATACATAACAGAGCAAGAACCAAAAAAATCAGAGCTATTGCAGCAAAAGACAATATTACTGCGATCAAGATCAAATCCTATCGTATGCTTATGGCCTATGGTTTTCTAAAAAAGGTATTCGACGTTTTTGAGCAACACAAGACATCGATCGATATGATCACCACTTCTGAAGTTGCTGTTTCGCTTACCATAGATAATACATCAAAACTTGAAGCAATTAAAAATGAATTACAGGGATTTGGTAATATCGAAGTAGATTCGGACCTCAGTATTATTTGTATTGCAGGGGATCTGGCCCAAAACAAAAAAGGAATTACTTCTGCAATATTTAATGGGCTAAGAGATATTCCGATAAGAATGATTTCTTATGGAGGAAGTAATTATAACCTGTCCTTCCTGGTTAAAACCAGCGATAAGATCTCAGTTCTTAATATACTCAATGAAGGCTTGTTCGCTGAACTTGCTTTAGAAGCAATTTAAGGCATAAAAAAAGCCATCAGTTTTTGTCAGATGGCTTTTTCTTTATATGTCCTCGAAGTTAACATCTGTAAAGCTGTCCGTTGAGGTATTGCTTACCTCAGTTCCGTTGAGCTCTTCGCCGTTAACCTTGTGATAATCTTTTTGATGACGTTCACTGATCACTTCATTTCCTTTTTCATCGACTATAAACGAAGTCGCTTTATTAAGAATTTCTGCAAATTCAGTAAAATCTTCTTTGTACAAATATATTTTGTGTTTTTTGTAATGGAATGATCCGTCGTCATGAGTAAATTTTTTACTCTCAGTAATGGTTAAATAATAATCACCCGCCTTAGTTTCTCTTACATCAAAAAAATAGGTTCTTCTACCTGCTCTTAATACTTGAGAAAATATTTCTTCCTGTTCAATAAACCTTTTTTCGTCCATATTAAATTTAAATTTAAATTATATTTTCACAATAGTCCAGACAAATCTATAAAATTAAATAACGTATGCAACAATTATTTTACTCCATTTATAAGCAGAAAAATCACTGATTTGTTAACTTTTCTTCAAGTTGTTGATTATAAATATCTTGATAGTAGCCAGTCCTTTCGATCAGTTCAGCATGTGTTCCGGCTTCAACGATCTTGCCCTCTTCCAGAATGATGATATGGTCAGCATTTTTTACGGATGAGGCCCTGTGACTTATAATAATGGTAGTTTTATCTTTTGTAGCTTCATTCAAATTCTGAAGAATAATTTCTTCTGTTTCAGTATCAACTGCAGAAAGGCAATCATCGAAGATGAGTATCTCAGGATTTGAAATCAAAGCCCTGGCAATCGAGATACGTTGTTTTTGACCACCGGATAATGTTACACCTCTTTCTCCAACCAGCGTATCGAACTGCTCACTAAAACCTATAATATTATTATAAATATAGGCAGATTTTGCGGCTTGCTCTACCTGCTCATCCGTGGCTTCCTGATTACCGATCTTGATGTTGTCTTTGATGGTATCGGAAAATAAAAAGGCATCCTGTGGAACAAATCCGATACTTTCTCTGAGTGAATCAAGATTAATTTGTTTTATGGGTTTATCATCAATGAGAATTGTGCCATCACTTACATCGTAAAGCCTCGCAATAAGTGCAGCAATAGTTGATTTTCCTGAACCGGTTCGACCTAAAATAGCGAGTGTTTCGCCTTGTTTAATTTTAAAGCTAATATGATCCAGCGCCCTAATGTCAGTATCTTCATAGGTGAAGGAAACTTCCTTGAATTCAATGTCTCCAATGATCTCACTTTTTTTCAATTCGTAGTTTTTGATATCTGGTTTTTCTTCTAAAAACTCGTTGATACGTCGTTGAGATACTTCCGCTTGCTGTATGATCGATGTCACCCAACCGACGACTGCTACGGGCCAGGTCAGCATATTTACATAGATGATGAATTCTGCAATGATACCGATATTATTGATTTCACCGTTGATGTATTGCATACCACCTATATATATTACCAAAATATTACTGATTCCTATTAACAAGAGCATTAAAGGGAAAAATAGTGCCTGGGCTTTATAGAGAGATATATTCTTATCTCTACTCGTATTTGCAAGTTCTGTAAAGGAATGTGATGTAAAATTCTCAATAGTGTAAGCTTTTACAACATTAATTCCTGAAAAGGTTTCCTGAGCATAAGTAGTCAGTTTAGATAAATATTGCTGTACAATGTTACTTCTTTTGTTGATGATCCTACTCAAAAAATAGATGGATACGGAAAGGATCGGTAAGGGCAAAAGAGTGTATAATGTAAGTTTGGTATCGATGTTCCACATTTTAGTGATGGCAATAATAAATAATACCAGCATATTCATGGTATACATAATAGCAGGGCCAAAATACATCCTAACCTTACCCACATCCTCGCTAATACGATTCATTAAATCACCTGTTCTATTTCTTTTGTAGAAATTAAGGGATAAGTGTTCGTATTGCTCGAAAATCTCATTTTTCAAATCGAATTCTATAAGCCTTGACATAACAATGAGAGTTTGCCTCATCAGAAAAGTGAAAAATCCAGCAAGTAAAGCAGCTCCAATAATATATAAAATATTGATAATAAGCTGCGACTTAACCACTTCCAAGTCAGTGATTAGATTATTACTGTAATCTTCTACGACATTAAGTGACTCTTTGATCAATTGAGGGATTTGAAGGGCAAACACTTTGGAAACCACAGTGATCAAAATTCCCAGAATTAACCTGGACCGATATTTAAAAAAAAATTTATTTAGATACTTTAATGCTTTCATAAACAAACAACCCTATATGGTTGTATTCGCGAAGATACATAAATATTGTATGCTGACATTTCAAGGTTTTCCATCCTTTTAAATTTTAACCTTTTCTTTACAAATAGAAAATAGGGTTTCAAAAAAAAGTGTTAATTTTGCCATCGATAAACTATCAAATAATTTATTTGAACTACGATCTTTATTATCATGGTAAATAGAAGACATATCCGTATCAAAGTGATGCAATCAATTTATGCGGTGCTCCAGTCAAAGAGCGATAACTTACCTAAAGAAGAAAAATTCCTGAAATTCAATATAAAGAAAGCCACTGAGCTCTACATTCTTCAACTTCTGTTGATGGTTGAGATTAGAAATTTGGCTTTGGAGCATATTGAGATCAAAAAGAAAAAATATCTGGCAACCGACGAGGATAAGAATCCTAATTTAAAGTTTATCAATAATAAATTGATTCAGGCGATTTCGGATAGTCCTGAGATCAAAGAATATGTTGGTAAATCAAAATTGATCGATTGGAAAGATAATAGAGAATATGTGCGAATCCTGCTCGACGAAATGAGCGATAGTGATATTTATAAAGATTATTTGAATTCTGAAAAAGACGACTTTTTTGAAGACCGAAGTTTCGTTTTAGATCTTTTTAAGACAATTATTGCACCTAACGAAAAACTTTTTGACTATTATGAAAGTTTGAATTTAAGCTGGGTAGATGATTATCCCTTGGTAAATACAACCATACTCAAGGTGCTTAAGCAGATGGAGAATGGACATTTTATTTCCTTAAAGCATTTGGAAGTAAAAGAGGATGATGAAGAGTTCCTGGTAGATTTATTCAGAAAGACTATTCTTCATCAACAGGAATTTACGAGTGAGATTGATGAGAAGACCCCGAATTGGGATACGGAAAGAATAGCCGATATGGATATGATCCTCATTAAAATGGCCCTGACAGAATTTTTATACTTCCCATCAATTCCTACCAAGGTCACTATTAATGAATACATTGAGATCGCCAAGGATTATTCAACGAGAAAAAGCAGCTACTTTATAAACGGAGTTTTAGATAAGCTGTTAAAAGATTACAACAAAACAGGGAGATTAAAGAAAATAGGAAGAGGATTATTATAAAAAATTATATTTTTACACCAATAAACAAAGTACAGATGAAAAAAATTATTGCTTTATCAATTTTAAGTTTGAGTTTGATGACCATTTCTTGTAATGAAAATGCATCTAAAAAGATCAAATTTGAAAATTTAGAATTGGCCAAAGAACGTGATCAAGAGATTAAAATTGGAGGCCCGAAGTTGAAGTTTGACAAAACGGAACATGATTTCGGAGTGATTGATGAAGGAGATGTTGTTGAAACAGTTTTTTCCTTTACAAATTCAGGAAAGTCAGAATTGATCATTACTTCTGCAAAAGGCAGCTGTGGATGTACAGTTCCTGAATGGCCAAGAGAGCCAATTATGCCAGGTGAAGCAGGTGAAATAAAAGTAAAATTTAATTCTGATAGAAAGCCTAATTTGCAGCAGAAACAAATTACTTTAGTAACGAATACAGATCAAGGAAAGGAAATTTTAAAGATTAAGGCACAAGTAACACCAAAATCAAAAGTATAACGCAATAGCTTAGCAGAAATGATATATCAAATAATATTTTTACAAACCCAAGGAGGCGGAATTGGGAATTATATACTAATACCTTTAATGTTTTTAGTACTATACCTTTTCATGATTCGACCACAAATGAAAAAACAGAAGAATGAAAAGAAATTTCAGTCTACTATCAAAAAAGGGACAAAAGTTGTCACAACTAGTGGGATTCATGGAAAAATCGTCGATTTGATCGAGGCTGACAGCACTTGCGTAATCGAAACAGGTGCAGGAAAGATCAAATTCGAAAGATCAGCAATTTCGATGGAAATGAGCAAAAAATATGCACCCAAGGAAGTGAAGAAAAAATAATCTTTCACATTTAAAATACTGGAGGCTATCTTGAATTTATGTTTTCAAGATAGCCTCTTTTTTTATACATTTAGACCAAGATTAAATTGAGCATTAATGGCTGATATAAACAATACCAAAAATTCAGAAGTCCAGCAAAATCATAAAAAGTTGAGGATCTTCTTATTGTTTTTATTGCTTGCTACTCTGTTTTGGTCATTGATAAAACTATCAAAGGAATATATATCAGAGGTAGAATTTGAACTCGCTTATTCTGAAATTCCAAATAATAAACTCATTCAAAACGAGCCTGATAAAAAGGTGAAACTGACTTTAAAGACAGTGGGATTTAAATTGTTGAACTACGAATTCAAAAAAAGAGTATTGGATTATAGTCTAACAGAGATTGAGAGAAAGTCAGGTTCCATGTACTATAGTGAAACGCGCTCAAATACAAATTACTTACAAGCCCAGCTTTCTGCAGAAACTATTGTTTTGAATGTTGAACCTGATACCTTGTTTTTTGATCTCGGTGTTAAAAGATCGAAGAAGGTTCCTGTTGTATCTCAGATGACTTATCAATTTAAAACTGGTTTTAATTTTGTTGGGGATGTCACGCTAAGTCCAACAGAAATTAGTATTTCTGGTCCTGAAAAAGTTATCGATACTATTGATGAAATATATACTTTCAAAGATGAGTTGAATGAAATATCAGAGTCATTCGAGTATGCGGTTTCCTTGGAACAGCCCAATGATGTGATCGTATTATCAGAGGAAAAGGTTACAGTAAAGGGAGAGGTTGATAAAATTACAGATGGCTCTTACACTTTGCCATTTAAAGTGATCAATTTGCCAAGGAACGTAATTATCAGTACCTATCCAAAGGAGGTAAAAGTTGTTTATCAGGTTGCCTTGAAGGATTACAATAAGATTCCGGAGAACAGTTTTAGAATACAATGTGACTATAAGCAGACTGAAGATAATAAGCTCGACTATTTGATCCCAAAATTGATAGATAAACCTGAAATCATTACAAATGTCAAGATCATACCCAATAAAATTGAGTTTCTGATCAAGAAATAAATACTACTTTATCTTAAAAATTAATGTGTTGAAAGTTATCGGATTGACAGGTGGAATTGGCAGCGGAAAAAGCACTGTAGCGAAAATGTTTGAAATGTTAAACGTTCCGATTTATTATGCTGATAAGGAAGCTAAAAATTTGATGAAAAACGATACCGGTTTGAAATTAAAAATCAAACAACTTTTTGGAGAAAAGGCCTATCTTAATAATGAACTCAACAGGAGATATATCGCTGATATTGTTTTTAAGGATAAGGAGAAGCTCAAGACCTTAAATAGTTTGGTTCATCCTGCAGTAAGAAAACATTTTTTGACCTGGCTTGGGTCACAGACGGAGCGGTATGTTATTCAGGAGAATCCTTTGATCTTTGAAAAAAATCATCAACATCATTTTGATAAAGTTATTTTGGTAACTGCTGACAAACAGGTCAGAATAAAAAGGGTTATGGATCGCGATAATGTGTCAGAAGAACAGGTGATTGAACGCATATCAAATCAAAAAGATGACAAGTTAAAAATTGAACTTGCCGACTTTACCATTAATAATGACACCCTTGAAAATACGAAGATCCAGGTGCTTGATATTCATCATGCGCTAAGGGCGTAATTTCTTAAAAAAATTTATAACTCCTTAAAATTTTGTTAAATTAATCGAAATAATCGTAATTATTTGTTAAAGGATTAATTATAACCTAAAGAAACTCTAAATTTGTCTTAATGGGAAAACGAATTTTCGTACTTTTAGTTGTCTTAATGGCGATCTCCTTGTTTGGGATCATTACAGTTCAGATTTTTTGGATTCGTTCTTCTATTGAAATGAAAGAGGAGCAATTTTCAACAAGTGTGAAATTTGCCTTGGCACGTGTATCAGAGAATATCCAGAAAAGAGAATTTAGAGAAAATATTTCCCGTTATGCACCGCTGATCGACAGTATGCAAAAATCGAAACAGAGTAATGTTCGAGATTTTGTATTTCAACAGATTGATACAAGCAGAAACGAGATTTTTACGTACCGACAAAGTATATTAGAAAACAATTATAAATCTCAAATTTCACCTTTTGAGGCAGATACCGTTAATTTTAAAACGTTCTTAAGCAGAGAGGAAACACAAATAGAGAAGATTGAATTTAATTCTAAAGACTTTGCAGAATTGTCGCCGAAGGATAGAATGGTGAAAGTAGAAAGGTTAGACAAGTATGATAAGTTAGAATTAGAAGGTATTTTTAAAAATATCGTAGCCAGGACACCGATCTACGATAGGGTTACGACCAGTGAGATAAGAATGAACCTTGACAATGAGTTAAGGGCCAGAAATATAGATACGAAATTTGAATTTGGTGTTTTTAATGAAGATTTGATCACAAAAGTGAAGTCGGAAAGATTTGTACAAAAAAGAGGTTATACATATAATGTACCCTTATTTATGACAGATGAAAATATTGACTATGCGCTTTACGTCAGTTTTCCGGATAAAAAAGAATATATATTGTCTACAATTTCTTGGATTTTGATTTTGTCGGCACTGTTTATATTTATCATCATCTTGTCATTTGCCAGTGCATTATATGCCTTGATCAGGCAAAAACAAATATCAGAGATCAAGACTGATTTCATCAACAACATGACACACGAGTTCAAAACACCGATAGCAACAATAAATTTGGCCATAGACTCGATACGGAATCCGAAGATAATTGGTGATGAAAAGAAGGTGATCAGGTATGCTGAAATGATTAGACAGGAGAATAAAAGAATGCATGCCCAGGTAGAAAATGTACTGAGAATTTCTAAATTAGAAAAAAATCAACTCGATCTTAGTAAGGATGTAGTAGACTTTCACGACATAATCGAAGACGCCTTGGCACATGTTAGTTTGATCATTAGAGACAGGGAAGGTAATGTAGAAAGAAATTTTGGGGCGATACAGAGCGAAATTTTAGCTAGTAAATTTCATATGACCAATGTTATCACTAACATATTAGATAATGCTATAAAATATTCCGAGGGTGCTCCAGCTATTGTTGTTGAAACGGAGAATGCAGGGAATACCATCGTTTTAAAAGTCTCAGATAATGGGATCGGAATGTCAAAAAATGTTCAGCGTAAAGTGTTTAATAAATTTTACAGAGAACAGACTGGAAATATACACAATGTAAAAGGTCACGGTTTAGGTCTATCTTATGTTAAGAGCATCGTGGAAAGACATCAGGGAGAAGTGTATGTGGAAAGTGAAAAAGGTAAAGGAAGTACCTTTACTGTTAAATTACCAATAATTTGAAAATTTATGAATCATGGCAAATAAAAAAATATTACTCGTAGAGGACGATCCTAATTTTGGTACAGTCTTAAAAGATTATTTAGCATTAAATGACTACGATGTTCACCATGCAAAAGACGGACTTGATGGTTTGATTGCGTTTAAAAATGATGATTTTGACATTTGCATCTTGGATGTGATGATGCCAAAAAAGGATGGGTTTTCACTAGCCAAAGACATCAGAGCAGTCAATCTTGATATTCCGATTATCTTTTTGACAGCAAAATCGATGAAAGAGGATGTGCTCAAGGGCTATCAGGTTGGCGCAGATGATTACCTGAATAAACCTTTTGACTCGGAAATTTTACTGCACAAGATCAAAGCAATACTGCAAAGAAAAGAGTCGGATTCGGCTAATGATGATCTTCAGTTTGAATTTGAGATAGGTAAATTTCATTTGAACTCGAAATTACGTCAATTGATATTTGACGGAGGAGAACCAAGAAAGTTGTCACCTAAAGAAAACAAATTATTAAAGTTATTGGCAATGTATAAGAACGATCTTCTTCCCAGGGACCTTGCGCTGACAAAAATTTGGAGAGATGATAATTATTTTACTTCTAGGAGTATGGATGTATATATCGCAAAGTTGAGGAAGTATTTAAAACCTGACGAAAATGTGGAAATTATAAATATCCATGGTGAAGGTTTTAGGCTTGTAGTCAATTAAACGAATTAACATATTTTTAAAAGGCTGTATCACAACGATACAGCCTTTTTATTTGTAATTTTATCACATTCTTAAACTTTATCTAAGAACAGGTATGTCAAAAATGCTAAAAATCTATGAGAAAAACCCTGATCAAAGAATTATTGATCAGGCGGTTGATATTCTTCGCAAAGGGGGGCTTATTATATATCCTACTGATACGGTTTATGGCTTGGGATGTGATATTACCAAACAACGTGCATTAGAAAAAGTAGCAAGGATCAAGCAAGTGAAACTTGAGAAGGCTAATTTTTCGTTTATCTGTTATGATCTTAGTAATTTGTCTGCCTATGTACGTCAATTAGAAACACCCATATATAAAATCCTCAAAAGAGCCTTACCGGGTCCGTATACATTTATTTTAAAAGGAAATAATAACCTGCCTAAGGCCTTTAAAAAAAAGAAAACTGTGGGTATCAGGGTTCCTGATAACAATATCATAAGAACGATTGTAAAGGAGCTAGGAAATCCTATTGTATCTACTTCTATATATGATGAGGATGACGTGATCGAATATACTACCGATCCTGAGCTTATTTATGAAAAATGGCGGGATAAGGTAGATTTGGTCCTCGATGGGGGATATGGAGGGAATATTGCCTCCACCATTGTCGATCTTTCTGAGAATGACATTGTTGTTGTAAGAGAAGGCAAGGGGTCCCTTGATATTTTATAATTGGTCTTTTTGAGATAAAGCCGCATAATTTCGCTTTAGTTTTTTAAGGAAGAATCCATAAAGTATTCTGTAAAACAACCAAAAAATCAATAGGGCCAAACACAGAAATATAATTGAAAAGATCCAAATCTGTACCATGCTTGTTCCGGAAGCTAAGCTTTCCTGAAATTCACTGGAATTAAAAACTGCATAAAAAATATTAAGGCCTATGATGCCCATAATTGCAAGGTTATAATAAATATAATATTTAACGGTTCTTCTGGTTTTTAAAATATCACTCAGCAGAATTCGCACCGTACTGCCAGCTGATATGTTTTTATAATTCTTATAAAAGACATAGATAAAAAGGACAATGATAGCGATATGTAGTACCGAGTAAATCATCATAGTCGAGGTCAGATCATATTGCTCATAAAATTCTTTAGTGGCGTCAAAATCAGTAAAAAGAAAAATAATATTTGGTAAAATAAATTCGAGCAAACTGATAATCAGAATCCATTTAACGATAGAAGATGACTTCTTCTGAACCATTTTATGGATCTCTTTTTCAGTGAATTTAATGTTGGATTCCTCTTGATTTTTCCAGAGATCCTTTAAGTTGTCTAAATTTTCCATTTCTATGGATTTAATATATTTTTTAGTTTAGTCTTGGTCCTATTCATTTTCACCCTTGCATTTACTTCGCTAATCCCCAGTGTCTTAGAAATTTCTCTATAACTTTTATCTTCGAGATACATGAGCGCCAGCGCCTTTTCGATATCATTCAAACTATAGATGGCCTGGTATAAAAGTTTTAACTGTTTATCCTTAGAGTCATCATAATCCTGATATTCAAGTTCTTTAAGGTTATCATAAATCTGAGTTGTTTCAATATTCCTTTTGCTTTTACGATACAACGAAATTGCCGTATTAAAAGCTACGCGATACATCCAGGTACTGAATTTGGATTCACCCCTGAATTTTGGATAAGCCTTCCATAGTTGAATGATGATCTCTTGGAATAGATCTTTATGAGCCGCATCATTATTCGTGTATGACCTGCATACCTTATGAATAATGCCTTGATGCTGCTCTAATTCTTTAGCAAATTTTTGTTCCAGTGTTTTGGTCACCAATAGTTGATTTACTTATTAGTAGTGTTTTCTATTAATTTGTTACTAATTTTTGTGTCTAAGGCATAAAAATTAGTAATGAGATGCTAAAATTACAATTCATCCCGAATATATGACAGTTCAGTAAATGTAAATTTTAAAATGACTGATGTGGTTGCATATTTGCTTCATAAATAAATTAACAATTCAAAAATTTAAATTATGATACGCATATTAATTAGCTCAATTCTCTATCTGATCAGTTTTTTTACACAAGCTCAGGATGATTCAAATCAAAACACTCTAGCTATTCATCAGCCTAAAGTTACCATCACTACTGTAGTGAATCAAATCAGCAGTGATCGTGGTACTCTTTATTTCGGTTTATACGATTCGGCAGAAAAGTTTGCCAATAGAGAATATATTCAATCAAGATCTGTTCAGGCAAACAAAAATGGAGTTTCTGTAGTTTTTGACAATTTCCCAAAAGGTGAATATGCTATCTCATGTTTTTATGACGAAAATGATAATGGAAAAATGGATTTTAATAGTAATGGTATGCCGATTGAAGATTATGGATCTAGTAACAATGTGATGAGTTTTGGACCTCCAAGGTTTAGTGATGCAAAATTTGTCGTAAGCGATAAAGACCTTACATTTGAGATAAAATTATAATATTAAGATAAGGATCATGATTAGAAATCTAAAAAATATTTTGATAGTATTTGTAATAGGAACACTAGTTTTTATCGCAGGAAGCGGATTCTTTAATAAGTTTCAATATGCTGATTATAGTGAATTATTTACTGATTTTCTTTTCTATCAGATCTACGCTTTTGTTTTAGGTTTTTCAAATATTAATTTTTTTAGCTACTTGAATACAAGAAAATGGAAAGAAGGATCAGGAAATAAAAGGTTGGCTATTGGAATATTTGGGTCATTTATTATTTCTATGTTCGGTCTATTCCTCTTAAGAATGGGAACGGCTGTATTTTATCAAGGAGTTTCATTCTCCGATTATATCAGCAACGAGCGAATTGAAAATTTCTATTTTGGAATATGGGCAATAAGTACGGTGGTTATTATATTTCATATCGTCTACTATTACAATAAGTTTCAAAAGAAGAAAGTCAAAGAATCACAAATTGTAGCAAAGAATCAGAAAGCCAAGTTTGAATCCTTAAAAAATCAGTTAGATCCTCATTTTTTATTCAATAGTTTAAATGTATTGACATCTTTGATTGGAGAGAATCCATATCAGGCTGAAAAATTTACGACAAAGCTCTCTAAAGTTTACCGATATGTTTTGGAACAAAAAGATAAAGATCTTATCTCACTAACTGAGGAGTTGAAATTTGCAAAATCTTATATGGAATTGCTTCAAATGAGATTTGAAGAAGCCATCGAATTCGTGATACCAAATACAATAAGTGACGAAGAGTTGAAAATAGTTCCCTTGTCACTCCAGTTGCTTCTTGAAAATGCTGTAAAACATAATGTAATTACTTCAAATCAGCCCCTTAAAATTAAGATCTATGAAGATCAAGGATACCTGATCATCGAAAATACGGTGAACCCAAAAGAATCTCTGGGCAAGAGTACCAAAGTTGGATTAAAAAACATCAAACAAAGATACGAGCTGATTTCATCGAATAAAATGACCGTAGAGAACAATGGTAAGGTTTTTAAAGTAAGCTTGCCTTTATTAACTCAAAAAATTAAAATTATGAAAACCGATTATATGAATGATAGTGCTAACTATCTCAGAGCTAAAAAAAGAGTTGAAGATTTGAAAGGCTTTTATGGAAGTATGATGGCTTACGTCATAGTGATCCCCTTCCTTATCTTTATCAATTACAGAACTTCTTGGGGATTTCAATGGTTTTGGTTTCCGATGTTCGGATGGGGAATTGGCTTGCTCATACAAGCATTCACAGTATATGGAATTGGAAGTAACTGGGAAGATCGAAAAATTAAAGAAATAATGGAAAAAAACAGTCAAAATAAATATTAATATTATGGAAAAAGATTCAAACAATTTAAATCAAGAGTATATCAGGGCAAGCGCAAGAATGCAAGAATTAAAAGCCTTCTATTCAAATATCGCAGCGTACATGTTAGTGATCCCCTTCCTGATCTTTATCAATTATATGACTTACTGGGATTATCAATGGTTTTGGTTCCCTATGTTTGGTTGGGGATTAGGTGTTACCATTCACGCTATTGTAACCTTTGCAATGGGTTCTGATTGGGAGAGAAGGAAGATTGAAGAAATAATGGATAAAGAAAAAAATGAATAATCATGGAAAATAATTATACAAACGAGGAGCTCTACAGAAGAGCTGAAAAAAGAGTTAAGGATATAAAAGGGTTTTACTGGCACTTGTTTTGGTACTTGGCGGTAAATATATTCCTTACTTTTGGCGGAACAATCTGGGGTTTTGTATCAAATGGATCAATAGATTTTGGTAATGTACATATTGGAAATTTTTC
Organism: Flavobacteriales bacterium; assembly: GCA_024229195.1. GTDB lineage: Bacteria > Bacteroidota > Bacteroidia > Flavobacteriales > Flavobacteriaceae > Lutimonas. Next base: position 22,114 of record JAAESS010000114.1, read on the forward strand.
CGTTTGGTTCTTTTGGGGGATCGGTCTGGTTTCTCATTGGATTCATGTCTTTGGAAAAAATATCTTTTTCTCAAAAAATTGGGAAGAACGAAAAATAAGAGAATTTATGGATCAGGATAAATTTGAAAATTAAAAAATAGAAACCCATGATCAAAGTAATTATCATTGAAGATGAGAAGCCTTCAGCAAGAAGGTTGCATAGAATGCTTGCTCATATTGGAATAGAGGCTCAGGCCATGCTACATTCAGTAAATGAGGCAGTAAATTGGTTCAAGAAGAACAAGCATCCTGATCTTATATTGCTTGATATTCAATTATCAGATGGCTTGTCATTTGAGATTTTTGAAAGGGTAGAAGTGAAAAGTGCTATCATATTTACAACTGCTTATGACGAATATGCATTAAAGGCATTCAAATTAAATAGTATTGATTATTTATTGAAGCCAATAGATGATGAAGAGTTAGAAACTGCTATTGAAAAGTTTAAAAACAACCATAGCGAACCTAACGACTTGTTGGTTGATATAAACCAAATTAAAAAGTTGTTAATCAATCCATTGGATAGAGATTACAAAAAACGATTTACCATAAAGGTGGGTCAGCATTTAAGGGTTGTTGATACGGAGAATATCGAATGTTTTTACAGTGAACAGAAAGCCACGTATTGCTGTACGACTGATAAAAAAAATTATTTGATGGATTTTAGCCTTGAGCAATTGGAGGACAAACTTGATCCTGTAAAATTTTGTAGGGTCAATCGGAAATTCATCATCAATCTAGAGGCGATCTCAGATATTATCTCTTACACTAATAGCAGACTTCAAGTTAAATTAAAGCATTTTTCTGAGCAGGAAATAATTGTAAGTAGAGAAAGAGTCAAAGATTTTAAAAAATGGTTGGAATAGCCTTTAAATATGAATTGACGATTTATAAAGTAATTCTTATTTAGACTTTAAAAAAGCTAAAGACATTACTTCCATATTTTCTTGCCCTCTCAAATTTTGGATGTTCAGAAAGAATGGTTTGTTTTCCGTGTTCAATGATCAATGTTCCTTCTGGTTTGAGCAATTTTCTCTCGAAAATTAGCTTACATAATTGCAAAAACTTGTCTGTTTCCATGTCATAAGGGGGGTCAGCGAAAATAAGGTCAAAAGACTGGGAATTGTGTTCAAGAAATGAAAACACATCGCTTTTGACAGTTTTTAGATCAATTTCTAATTCCTTACTGGTCTTATCCAAAAATTTGATACATCCAAAATGAGCATCTACGGCTGTGATGTCAGGGCAACCTCTTGAGGCAAATTCAAAACTAATGCTTCCGATTCCTGCGAATAGATCCAAAACCCTTAAGTCTTCGAAATAATAAGAATTGTTCAAGATATTAAACAAAGCCTCTTTGGCCATGTCGGTTGTAGGTCTTACAGGTAAATTATTTGGAGCAATGATGCGTCTGCTTCGAAACTTTCCTGCAACAATTCTCATGAGTACTGATTTAAAAGTGTGAAATATTGTCTCTTGGTTTCTTCTTTGATGTTGGAAGGAAATTTAAATTGAGATCTGTTTTCAAGAAGACTTACTTTTCGAACATAAGTGTATGCAATAGTATAAAAATCACTTTCTAAATTAATTTTTCCGGCGATAACCAGCTCAAACACCTCAGGATTCAATTCCATTTGTTCTGCCGTGAAAAGAATGTAGTAAATAAAGTCTTCTTTCGTTTCATAAGTAAAACTATTGTAAAATATCAGTTTATCATGGGCAATGACCATAATCTCCAACTGATTTTCACCGATATGCACAAACATATGAGGGTGCTCACTAAACTTAAATGTGTTCAGTAATGTATTTACAAAAACCGTTGAGAAATGCTTGTATTCAAAACTTCCATATCGTTGAAGGAAAAAATTATTCACATTGACAAAAGGAACATAAACATTCACCATATCGTGGTTTTCCAATTCGTCGTGAACCAAATAGTCATTGGTATATGTTTTTGAAGAAAATTTCAAATAGTCTCTTATACGATCTTCATCAAAAAGTGACTTAGGTACCAATGTGGATAACTGATTGACATGGCTGATATTGACCGAACCATATCTTTTCTGGAGATGCTTCTCCTTCTTAAAAAGTTCTTCGACGTTTTTGAGTAATTTTTCAGGAGTGGGGGACTTATCTTCAAAAACAAAATGCTCAAGTTTTTCGACTTGATTTTTTACTTTGTTGATTATACAAAATGAAAATCCATCCAAACTAAGTTGGATGGATAAATGTTTTTCATTAAGATTATTAAAATCTACAGAGTTATTAGTTTTCAGATTCTTCTTTTGATCCATCATAAAAAGGAGGCCAGTTACCATTTGAGTTAACATCTTCCAATGATCCTACAGCAATATACTCACCTGGAACATTAACACCACCCAAAGCTTCTTTTTCCTGACGAATAAGATCTTTGTTCATGCCGTCAAGAACTACAGCCTTATCAACTTTGGCTTCAAAAACAGATGCCATGACTCCTTGAACCTTTTCAACTGTAGCAGTTTTTAATTCAAATTTCGCATCCGTACCAGGAACATTCATCATACCTTTATAATCTCTACCCTCAAACGAGTTCTTTACCATTTCAAAGCCTACTGTATCAACGATACGCTTTTCAACATCAATGGTAATTCTACCTCTTTGCTCCGTTACTACAATGTTTTTTACTTCTGTGATTGCAAATGAATCTTTTTCAATAAAATTAACCAAGTCACTGAATTTGTCTGTGAACTTTCTGTTTACAGAGGCATAGGCCAATTCTGCATCTCGGATTGTCTTTAAGTTTTCAATTACCAGCGCATAGCGTTCCTTTTTAGCCTTATTGAAATTGATAGGAGTCATAATACTACTGTATATCTGATAGCCAAAATATACGATGACCACCCATAAAACAACAGATACAACAGGTTTCATCTTGGCAGGTAACTTATTTACAATTAAGAATGCCAGTCCTGCTACGGCAAGAATAGACACTATAATTATCAAAATAGAAATCATTTTTTAGTTTATTTTAGATTACGTTAATGGCAAATCTACAAAAATTTTTCAATCATAAAACTAATATTTACAGATTATATGCTAATTTTTTGAAGCAAACAGACTGTAAAATAGCCAGCTAACATTTATTGCTTTACAAGAGGTTTTGTCATAGCATCTATAGCGTGAAATTATCAAGAATCGTAAGAAGAACTTTTATTATTTCTGGTTAAGTTTGTAAGTAGTATAATATTCATACATCAGCGGTTTTTTATGGAGCAGCATACAGACCTTTATCGAGAATTTCTGAAAGGTTTCCAATTTCAGCCAACACAGGGTCAAGATCAACTTTTGAAGAAGTTGGCAGCTTTTGTGATGGATAAAAGTACCCACAGCCTGTTTTTGATCAAAGGGTATGCAGGAACTGGAAAAACTACGATTATTAGCACGATAGTCAATCATTTGAGTCCTTTAGGGATCAGATCTGTGTTATTAGCGCCCACCGGTAGAGCTGCAAAAGTAATGGGGGCTTATTCAAAGAAGCAGTCGCTTACGATCCATAAGAAAATATATTATCCTAAAAACGAACCTAATGCAGGAATGAGTTTTGTTTTACAACAAAACAAGCATCAGAACACGATATTTATTGTTGATGAAGCCTCAATGATTCCTGATGGTAGCGCGGATTCCAGGGTTTTTAATAAACGATCCTTATTATTTGACTTGATGAGTTATGTATATTCAGGTAGAAATTGCAAACTCATACTTGTTGGTGATGTGGCTCAGCTTCCACCTGTGAAACTTGATTTAAGTCCTGCACTCGATCAGTCTTATCTCGAATTAGAATTTAACATGAAAGTGATCAGCATTGAATTAGACGAAGTGATGAGGCAACATGAGGCCTCAGGAATTCTTCATAATGCCACGAAGATTAGAGATTTTTCATCTAAAAACATACTGAATCAATTTAAATTTGACCTCAATTTTAGTGATGTGCAGCGGCTGACTGATGGCTATGACATTCAAGATGCCATTTTTAATGCCTATAACGAAGGGATGGAAAATGCAGTTTTTATTGTGAGATCCAATAAAAGAGCAAATTTATACAACCAACAGATAAGAAATGGGATTTTAGGCTATGACAATGAAATAACATCAGGAGATCTGATTATGGTTGTAAAGAACAATTATTTCTGGCTTAAAGATGCACCGAAGGTTGGTTTTATAGCTAATGGAGATATCTGTGAGGTACTGGAAATATTTAATTTTAAAGAATTATACGGATTTAGATTTGCAGAAGTCAAACTTCGGATGGTTGATTATCAGGAGCAAGCCCCTTTTGAAACTGTTCTCTTATTAAACACCTTACAAAGCGAAGCTCCATCGCTTACTTATGAAGAAAGCAATAGATTATATCATGCGGTATCAGAGGATTATGCCGAGGAAAGATCAAAATACAAAAGATTGTTAGCGGTAAAGAGCAATAAATATTTTAATGCACTTCAAGTTAAATTTTCTTATGCATTGACCTGTCACAAAACGCAGGGAGGTCAGTGGAATAACGTATTTGTGGAGCAGCCCTATTTACCTGAAGGAGAAGATATTTCGTATCTTCGATGGCTCTATACAGCTGTAACACGTGCGAAGAAAAATTTAGTTTTAATTGGATTTAAGAATGATTATTTTGAGGAATAACACAGTTTTTGCATTGCTTATGACTTTTCTTTTGGCAGGCTGTTCGGTGTCTAAAAGAATTCATAAGGATATAGAATCGTCATCATATGAGGAAGACCATTTTAAAGGGATTTCTGTGATGAATGCTAAGACAGGTGAATTTCTTGTGGATTTTAATGCAAGCAAGAACTTTACACCTGCTTCAAACGTCAAGCTTTTTACTTTATACGCAGCATTGAAGACTTTAAAGGATTCAGTAGCCTCTTTTGATTATGTAAGCGTTGGTGATTCACTAATTATTAAGGGAACTGCGAACCCAATGTTCTTGACTGATTCTATCGGAAATGGAGCTTTGAAGTTTTTAGCGGGTAAAAATGAAAAATTATACCTTAAAGACGAAAAAATTGATGAGCCAGTATACGGAGCTGGTTGGTCCTGGGACGATTATCCATATGCCTACATGCCTGAAAAGCATTTATTTCCGATATACGGCAATGTAATCACATTGAATAAAACAGGAGATAGTGTAGGGGTCGAGCCCGATTTTTTTCAAGATAGGATTCATAGCTCTAAAGATTCAAATTCATTTCGAGATAGAGATGAAAATGAATTCTACATCGACAAGTCTACTAACTTTTCGAATAGAAAGGTTCCTTTTATAACTTCCAATCAATTGGTTGCAGATTTATTAAGCCAGAAATTAAATAGAAAGGTTGTTTTGTTGGAAACTGACAAGGAATATGATTATCAGTCATTTAAAGAAGTTGCTTATGATACTCTTTACAGGCATATGATGGTTGATTCTGATAATTTTATCGCAGAACAATTGATGCTGAGGGTTGGTAGTGTCACAAAGGGAGTTTATAGTGTTAAAGAAGCTATCGATTACTCCATGGAAAATTATATTGATGACCTTCCTCAAAAGCCAAGGTGGGTCGATGGTTCCGGTTTGTCCAGATACAATATGTTCAGCCCGGAAAGTATGACTTATATTTTGAAAAAAATGTACGATGAGATACCGCACCCACAATTATTTTCCTATTTCCCAAAAGGAGGAGTTGACGGTACCCTTAAAAATAATTATCCCGGTCAATCCTATATTCTAGCCAAATCAGGAAGTCTTTCAAATAATTATAACCTGTCCGGCTACCTTAGAACCAAAAAAGGGGAGCTGCTCATTTTTAGCTATATGACTAATCACTTTAAGGGTAAAAGTATCCAGCGAAAAAAGGAAATTGCAGTGTTTTTAAAAAAGTTACACGACTCTTATTGAATATTTACTCAAAAAGAACACGCTCTTCTGCATCGAACCATGATCTGTACATCGGCATATGGATTTTTTCAACTTGACTCCTTTTTATTTTGAGAGTGGGTGTCATCAAACCATTTTCAATGGACCAATCTTCCTTCATTATTACCGCTTTCTCAATTTTTTCATGTTTTTCGAGAGTCGGATTGATGTCAAGCAGAGACTGAAGTAAGCTTTCAGAGAGTTCAGTTTCTGTTTTTGCTTTTCCCTGGGCTGATGGAATCACAAGTACAATTGGTTGAGGAATCCCCATGCCAACAATGCAGACCTGTTCTATGTCAGTATTTTTACTCAATTTCAGTTCCATAGGTGCAGGAGATATATATTTTCCTTTGTCAGTTTTAAACTGATCCTTAGCGCGCCCTGTAATGGTAAGGTATCCATCATGGTCATATTCACCGATGTCACCTGTTTTTAAATAACCATCATCGTCAAAAACTGCTGCTGTCTCTTCGGGATTTTTATAATAACCAACCAGTAAACAATTATTTTTTATACAAATTTCACCTATATCGGAAAGTTTTCCGTGGACACCATGCGTAAATTTACCAACCGTTCCTAATTTGTTTCTTTCAGGTAAATTACCATGTGAAACGGCACAGTCTTCAGTCATCCCATAAAGTTGTAAGATCTCAATATCCAGTTTTTTGTACCATTTCATAATACCCACAGATAAAGGAGCAGCTCCGGAAACGATATATTTTGCATGGGAAAGGCCTAATTTAGTTTTGAGTTTCTTTTTAAACAATGAGTTTAAAAAAGGGATATTTAATATGATATTTAATTTTTTCTTTGGTAAGCCTTCCAGTATTTTTTCCTGAAACTTTGCCCAAATTCTGGGGACTGCAAAAAACAACTCAGGTTGTGTTTCCTCAAGATTTGCAGCAAATGTATCAAGCGACTCCGGAAAGGTAATTGATCCACCTGTCATAATGGCTCCGTTTTCCAAGCCTATTCTTTCTGCTATATGTGCCAAGGGAAGGTATGAGAAAAAACGAGGATGCTCTGATAATTTAAGACCAAAAAATAAATTACGAACGCCATTTGAAAAATTTGCTATGCTATGCATAACACCTTTGGCATTTCCTGTGGTGCCCGAGGTGTAGATTATCGTGATGAGATCATCAGGATCATTAAATGTTATTTTCTCTAAACGATCATTTTGGGCTACCAAAGATTCCCAGGTTTCAGCGCTCGAAATACCATACTTTTCAATACCAATTACGGGAGTGTTTTGAAAGCCATTTTTTTTATCTTCATAATTTTCTAATTTACCAGCAAACAATAATTTAGATTCACTATGATTAAGTATTAGTTTAATCGAATCTGAGTGAAGAGAAGGGTAAATCGGAACAGAAATATGACCAGACATCAAGATGGCCAGATCACACATGATCCAATGGGCACAATTATTAGACATCAGGGCGATTTTGCTTTTCGGCGGAAGCTTTTTATCCACAATGGCCTTGGCCACTCGCCTGATCTGATCCCCACTCTCTGCATAGGTTAAAATCTCAAGTTTACCGTTAAAATGCTGTCTTAAAAAATCTTTTTCAGGACAGGTTTTTTCCCAATGGAGAAAATCCTGAAGTAGAGAATTGGTATGTGTCATGCTGAGTTGATTTCTAATTTGCTACAATTTAAATAAAATATTTCATTTAAGTTCCAGAAAAATAGTAGGCAAGAGTTGTATGTATCATCAAATATTGTAGACCAATTATTCTGCCCTTAACAATCTATAATAAATTCAATGATCTCATTTGTGTCTGAAGTATAATCAAACCATTTTATTTCCGGATCTTTTCTAAACCAGGTCCCTTGTCTTTTCGCAAATCTCCGGGTATTCTTTTTAATTTCTGAGATGGCCTGATCCAGAGTCAATGTGCCATCAAAATGAGCAAATAATTCCCGGTAGCCAACAGTCTGAAGAGCATTAAGATGCCGAAATGGATAAAGCTTTTTAGCTTCTTCTACAAGACCGTTTTTTATCATTTGGTCCACTCTTTGATTGATCCTCTTGTAAACGATTTCTCTTTCTGCCTCAAGGCCAATCTTGATGTTTTTGAAACTTCTTTTTTTTAGTTTAGAAGTCCTAAAATGTGAGAAAGGATGATCGGTTCCAATACTTATTTCAAGTGCCCTAATGAGTCTTTGCTGGTTTTGTAAATCTATTTGATTGTAGGTTAAAGGGTCAAGTACTGCCAATCTTTTTTGTAGCGCCTCGATTCCAAGATTTTTTAGATCATCTTTTAGCTGTTCTCTTATTTCAGGATCGACTTTTGGAAAATCGTCGAGCCCTTTAGTAACAGCATCAACATAGAGCCCGCTTCCTCCAACCATGATCATGGTAGATCGTTTTTTAAACAGATCATCTAAGAGATCAATGGTATCATTTTCAAAAGCCCCAACACTGTAATCATCAAAAATTGATCGATTCTGAATAAAATGATGCTTTATGGTAAGTAGCTCTTCTTCAGATGGAACTGCGGTTCCAATATTCATTTCCTTATAAAATTGACGAGAATCACAGGAGAGAATTTCTGTGTCAAATGACTGTGCTAATAAGATACTGAGATTTGTTTTCCCAATTCCAGTGGATCCTAAAATCGATATGAGAGTTTTTCTTTCCAATCCTCTTCAAAAATAGATAAAATTATCATATTTCAATCAGAATCTACAGAATCATAAAATTTTTATTTGATTCCAGAATATACAAAACTCCAATAAGTACGGACGTCTGAGTGATTATATTTTTTGTTTA
>JAAESS010000115.1 GCA_024229195.1 Flavobacteriales bacterium
AAAGAAAAAGGACAAGAAAAATAATAAAAACACTTTACTTCCATTGTTTTATTGGAGTAAGGATCAAAATAGTAAAAGATGAAAAAATTAGTTTTGGCATATAGTGGAGGTTTAGATACTTCGTATTGTGCAAAATACCTCTCGCAGGTTGAAGGATATGAAGTTCATGCTGTAAGCGTAAATACAGGTGGTTTTGAAAAGGAAGAGATTGCTTCAATCGGAGAAAAAGCAATTCAATTAGGCGCATCAAGTTATAAATCCATTGATGCGGTACAGACTTTTTATGATAAAGTTGTCAAGTACCTGATTTATGGCAATGTATTAAAAAACAATACCTATCCACTTTCTGTAAGTGCCGAGAGAATTGTTCAGGCCATTGAGATTGTAAATTATGCAAAAAAAGTAGGAGCAGAATATATCGCTCATGGAAGTACCGGTGCCGGAAATGATCAGGTAAGATTTGATATGATTTTTCAAACTTTGGCTCCAAATATTGAGATCATCACTCCAATCAGAGATCTAAAATTATCAAGACAATCGGAAATAGAATTTTTAAAGGAAAATGGAGTAGATCTTCCTTGGGAAAAAGCCAAGTACTCGATAAATAAAGGATTATGGGGAACCAGTGTGGGTGGTGAAGAAACACTAACGTCGCATTTAGGTTTACCCGAAGAGGCCTATCCAAGTCAGTTAAAAAAAGAAGCATCTTTCGATGTGAAACTCACATTTGACAAAGGAGAATTGGTATCCATTAATGATAAAAAAGATTCGCATATCAATAATATTGAGGCGCTGGATAAAATGGCATCCGCTTATGCTATTGGCAGAGATATCCATGTTGGGGATACGATTATTGGGATCAAAGGAAGGGTTGGTTTTGAAGCTGCTGCTCCTCTTATCATTATCAAGGCCCATCATTTATTGGAAAAACACACCTTAACCAAATGGCAGCAACACCATAAGGAACAGTTGGGGAATTGGTACGGAATGTTATTGCATGAAGGCCAGTACCTTGATGAAGTGATGAGAAATTTCGAAGTCTTTTTAACTGATACCCAAAAAAATGTAAGCGGAGATGTTTTTGTGACACTTCATCCTTACAGATTTACATTAAACGGAATTGCATCAGAACATGATCTGATGAATTCCAGCTTTGCCAGTTATGGTGAAACCAATGAAGGTTGGACGGCAGAAGACGCCAAAGGGTTTATTAAAATTACCTCGAACCAAGGCAAAATTTTTAACCACGTAAATTCTTAAAAATGATTACCGTAGGAATTATTGGAGGGGCTGGTTATACAGCCGGAGAACTGATAAGGCTGATCTTAAATCACCCTGAGGTCACCCTGGACTTTGTATACAGTACTTCAAATGCAGGAAACCAAATTCAAGAGGTTCATAGAGATCTTTTGGGTGATACAGACATGAGGTTTGCCAGCAAGATCAATCCCGATATTGATGTTTTGTTTTTGTGCCTCGGGCATGGAAATTCTTCAGCTTTTTTAAAAGAGCATGCTTTTAGTGAACAAACTAAAATCATCGACTTAAGCAATGATTTCAGATTGACCAAAGACAGTGTTTTTATGAATAAAAAGTTTGTCTATGGTTTAACCGAGGTTTTTAAGGAAGAGATCACTAAGGCAAAATATATTGCGAATCCAGGTTGTTTTGCAACTGCCATACAATTGGGTCTACTTCCTCTGGCCAAAGAATCATTGTTTACTGATGACATTCATATCAATGCCGTTACAGGGGCAACCGGTGCAGGTGTCTCTCTGTCTAAAACAACACATTTTACCTGGAGAGATAATAATTTTTCTCACTATAAGGCTTTTGATCATCAGCACCTTGGCGAGATCAATCAACATATTGAACTTCTCCAACCGGGATTTGATCATGATGTGAATTTTGTTCCGAACAGGGGTAATTTTAGCCGAGGGATTTTTGTCACAGCTTATACCAAATTTGAAGGTAGTGTTGAAGAGGCAAATAATTTGTTTAAAGATTTTTATAAAGAAGCGATTTTCACTCATGTTTCGGATCAGGATATTTTTTTGAAGCAGGTTGTAAACACGAACAAATGCTTGATCCATCTGAAAAAGCATAAAAATAAATTACTGGTAACAAGTGCCATAGATAACTTGTTGAAAGGAGCCTCGGGGCAGGCCATAGAAAATATGAATCTCATGTTTGGTTTTGACCAGCCTGAGGGTCTCAAATTAAAAGCTAACTTTTTTTAAAATTCAAAAATGAAAATAGCCATTATAGGAGTCGGAAATTTAGGCTACTCAATAGCAGTAGGGATCTTAAATCAGAAAAAGGAGATAAATTGTAAATCCTTATACCTGACCAAGAGAAATACAGCATCTTTAAGTCATTTGGAAAAAGTATCAATGGTTAAAACGACCAATGATAACAGACGAGCTGTCAAGTATTCGAATGTGATCATCCTGGCCGTACAACCATCTCAGTTAAAGCCGGTTTTAGAAGAGATTCAAGACCTTATAGATCCGAATAAGCACACGATCATATCAGTTGCTACCGGCAGAAAGATCGAAGAAATTGAAGCAGTCGTAAAAAAGAAAGTTGCTGTGATCAGATGTATGCCGAATACGGCTATTTCTGTTGGGCAATCTATGACCTGTATGAGCGCAAATGAAACCGGAAAGTTAAATTTTCATATTGCAAAGAGCATATTTAATTCATTGGGAGAAACCATGTGTATTGAAGAAAATCTGATGCAGGCTGCCACGGTAATTTGTGCAAGTGGAATTGCTTTTTGGATGAGATTGATTAGAGCAACTACACAAGGGGCAGTGCAGCTGGGTTTTCATAGTGAAGAAGCGCAAAAGCTTTCAATGCAAACTTGTTTAGGAGCAGCAAGTCTGCTGATAGATTCTCAAAGTCATCCGGAACAGGAAATAGATAAGGTAACTACACCAAGTGGTTGCACTATTGAAGGATTAAACGAAATGGAGCACCAGGGATTGAGCTCGTCAATTATCAAAGGGCTGGTAACTTCATATGAAAAAATAAATCAGATTTAACTGAATTGATATGGAATTATTTGATGTATACCCCTTGTATGATGTAAGCCCTGTAAGCGCAAAAGGATGCTTTGTTACAGACGATAAAGGTCGAAAATATCTTGATCTGTACGGAGGCCACGGTGTGATTTCAATAGGTCACAGTCATAACGATTATGTATCCGCTCTGAGCAGTCAATTAAATAAAATGGGTTTTTATTCAAACTCTATTAAGAACCCTTTACAAGAAGAATTAGCTCAAAAACTCGGAAAACTATCTCAATGTGAGGCATACAATTTGTTTTTGTGTAATTCTGGAGCAGAAGCCAATGAAAATGCCTTGAAGATGGCTTCTATAGCCACCGGAAAAAAGAAGGTTATCGCTTTTGAAAAAGCGTTTCACGGTCGAACCTCTGCTGCTGTTGCAGCAACGGATAATCCAAAGATTGTTGCGCCACTGAACGGTCAGCATGAAGTTGTATTTCTTCCTTTAAATGATAGCATAGCTTTAGAAAAGGAGTTGTCAAAAAAAGATGTTGCTGCTGTGATTATTGAGGGCATTCAGGGAGTAGGTGGATTAAACCAAGGTACAACTGCATTTTTTCAATCTTTAGAGAAATTATGTAAAGAAAATGATACGATTCTTATTCTTGATGAAATTCAGTCTGGTTGCGGAAGGAGTGGGAAATTCTTTTCTTTTCAACACCATGGTATTCATCCGGATATCATTAGTATGGCAAAGGGAATGGGTAATGGTTTTCCTGTTGGCGGAATACTTATTTCTGATAAGATAAAGGCATCCTATGGGATGCTCGGGACAACTTTTGGCGGAAATCATCTCGCATGTACTGCGGCTATTTCAGTACTTGATATAATCGAAAAGGAGGAGTTAATGCAGAACGTAAATACGGTGTCGAACTATTTTTTAGAAAGAATCAAGGAGGTTGAGCAAGTGAAGGCTGTTAAAGGAAAAGGCTTGATGTTGGGTGTAACTTTTGATTTTCCTATTGCTCAAATCAGGAAAGAACTCATTTATGAAGAAGGAATTTTTACCGGAGGATCTTCCGATCCTTATCTTTTAAGATTATT
>JAAESS010000116.1 GCA_024229195.1 Flavobacteriales bacterium
TCCTGTTAGTTCAAGCGTTGCTTTAAAACCTTGTTGGGTAGAGTCCACCCATTTTGCAGAGATTACCCTGTAAGCATATTGAGATTGCAAGCTTACCGCATTTGGGCAATTGTGCTTATGAACTTTGATACCATCTTTGATTGTCACAAATCCAAAAACACGATCTCCTGGAATTGGGTTACAACATTTTGATAAACTGTATTTTAGCTTTTCTTCATCTTTACCAAAAACAAGCATGTCATAATGAGCTGTTACCTCCTCCTTGATGGTTTCGTCTTTTAATGCTGTAGGCCTATTCATTCGACTTTTCAGAAAATGCATCAATACATTCGATCTCTGGCTGGCATACTTTTTTAGTTGCTGATTATCAATGCTACCGTCTCCAATCCTGTAAAACAAATCAAAACTTGTTTTCAGTTTGAAAAAATTAACCAGTTCATTGATTGTTTTTTCATTAAGCTTTATTTTTAGATGTCTTAACTTTCTGTCGAGCACTTCTTTCCCTTCCTTGGCAATAATTTTATGCTCTTCTTTTAGAGTGCTTTTTATCTTTGATTTAGCTCTGGCTGTTTTTACAATATCGAGCCAGGCTTGCTTGGGCTTTTGATTTTTCGCCGTAATGATTTCAACCTGATCACCGCTGTGTAACTCTTTACTAATTTGGGTTAGTCTGCCATTAACTTTTGCAGCCCTGCATTTCATTCCAACTTCTGAGTGAATTGCAAAGGCAAAATCAAGTGCTGTTGCTCCTTTTGGGAGCGATTTAATATCACCGTTTGGCGTAAAAACATAAATCTCTTTTGAGTAAAGATTGAGTTTGAACTGCTCTACAAAGTCGACGGCATTGACATCAGGATTTTCTAATGATTCTCGGAGTTTATTCAACCATTCTTCTAAACCGCTTTCCTTTTGAGATCCGTGTTTATATTTGAAATGGGCAGCATATCCCTTTTCGGCAATTTCGTTCATCCTGCTCGATCTTACCTGAATTTCCACCCACTTACCGCTTGGGCCCATCACTGTTGTATGCAGTGATTCATAGCCTGTAGTTTTGGGTTGGGTGATCCAATCACGTAACCTGTTTGGATTTGGACTGAAATGGTCAGTTACAATTGAATAGATTTTCCAGGCATCAAATTTTTCATCCTTTAGTGTCGAATCGTAGACAATTCTAATCGCAAATTTATCATACACTTCTTCGAAGGAAACACCCTGATTCATCATTTTTCGACGTATCGAATAAATAGATTTCGTTCGCCCTTTTATCGTGTATAAAAATCCTTCTTGGTCCAATGAATCTTTGATGGTTTTTGTAAAACTATCAATGTATTTTTGTCGCTCTTCCTTGCTCTCAGATATTTTTTCTTCAATATCATTATACACTTCATTTTCAGTATATTTAAGTCCAAGATCTTCAAGTTGTGTTTTAATATTATATAAACCAAGTCGATGGGCGAGAGGGGCATAAATAAATAAGGTTTCTGAAGCGATCTTAACCTGTTTGTCCTCCCGCATAGATTGTAGAGTTTGCATATTGTGAAGACGGTCTGCAATTTTGATCAGGATCACACGAACATCATCATTTAGGGTGAGTAACATCTTTCTAAAATTTTCAGCCTGAATGGATACATCCTGGTCTTTTTGAAGTTTAGAAATTTTAGTAAGTCCATTGACAATTTTAGTGATGGTCTCTCCAAATAATTGCTCTATATCAGCGAAAGTATAGTCCGTATCCTCAACAACATCATGCAATAGTGCCGCTGCGATGCTATATGCTCCAAGACCTATTTCATTTGCCACAATCTTTGCGACTGCAATGGGATGGTAAATATAAGGTTCTCCGGTTTTTCTTCTTTGATCTTTGTGGGCATCCGCAGCTATGTCAAAAGCTTTACGAATCAGAAGCTTATCCTTATTTGAAAGCATTTGATAGGTATCTTTCAACATGTCTTTGTATCGACTTGCAATTTCCTTTTTTTCCTCTTCAAGTGTTACGGTGTAAGCCATAGATTAAAAATACTAATAAGCATACTAACTTACAAGTTTTTTAATGAGCAAATCGAATAGTAACTTTAACTATGTATTTAAACGTTTGTGAGGTTTTTGACACGTTGAAGTAGCGTGGGATGAGAATAATGCATGAATACATTGGCCTTGTGAGGAGTCAAATTACTCAAGCTATTGCGAGATAATTTCTTCAATGATGATACCAGATCCTTTCCATTGAATTTTACTTTTGCGTAATCATCAGCCTGATATTCAAATCTTCTTGACATATAATTCATCAAAATTCCGGTAAGTTCAGAGATTGGACTGTATAGAATACCAAAAGTGATCAAGCCTATGTGAAAACTTGGCATTTCTACAGAGAGAGCCTCAGATAATATCGCGTTATCAATTAGAAGTGAAAAAATAAAAAGCGTGAAACCAGAGAGTAACAAGGAGGCAAACATATTGATCATGACATGTTTCTTTTTATAGTGTCCTATTTCATGGGCCAATACAGCTACAATTTCGTTGGTATTCAATTCATTGATCAAGGTATCATATAACACGATTCTCTTTTTTGCCCCAAAACCAGAAAAATAGGCATTGGCTTTGGTTGATCTTTTTGACCCATCGATCACATAAATATTATTGAGGGTAAAGCCGACTTTTTCTGAAAATGAATGAATAGATTCTTTTAATGTTCCTTCTTCCAGAGGAGTTTGCTTATTGAATAATGGAACGATCAGAGAAGAATAGAACATGGTCATAAAAATTGTGAATAGACCCATAAAAAGCCAGGTGTAAATCCAAAACAGATCTCCTGTTTTTTCATAGAACCAAATAATGATCGCCAAAATACCTCCACCGATAATGGCACTCAGAAACCATCCTTTTAATTTATCTACAAGGAAAAGTCTTTTAGAAGTTTTATTAAAGCCATACTTTTCTTCAATGACGAAAGTATGATAGAAAGAAAATGGGGTGTTGATGATGTCGCTGCCAATCATAATAACACCGAAAAATATCAGTGCGATGCTAATTTCGTTACTGCTCAGACTCCGAGCAAACCCGTCTACCCATGCAAACCCTTCAAACACAAAGAAACATAGAGTCAGTAATAAAGTGAAGGTGCTTGTAACTAAAGAAAACTGGTAGTTCTCTTTTTTATAGGCCTGAGACTTGATGTATTCTTCTTTATTATAAACATCTTCAAGTTCGTCGGGAATTGCATCATTAAAATGCTTGGCATTGAGATGGTCAATAAATTTATCGATCACAAAATCTAAGAGAATGATACTGATAATGATATAAAATAGAAATTGCGGACTCATTTTTATTTAAGTGATTAAATATGCTAAAAGTTAACTCAAGACTTAAAGCCTCTTTGTCTTTTTGCTTCAAAAATAAGAATTGCTGCTGAAACTGAAACATTAAGTGAGTCAATTTTACCCTGCATTGGAATAATGACATTCTCAGTAGCATTTTCAAGCCATTGTTCGCTCAATCCAGTTGCTTCTGTACCGACAACGATAGCAGAGGGTTTCGTATAGTCGACTGTATCATAAGAAATACTTCGAGGGTCCAAGGCAGCCGTGTAGATGTTGATACGTTTATCTGCTAGTAATTTTAAAATTTCATCTGTAGTACCTGTTGCAATTTGATTTGTAAAAACACAACCAACGCTAGATCTGATGATATTAGGATTATATAGGTCTGTCTTAGGATTTGCAATAATGACAGCATCAAGATGCGCAGCATCAGCAGTTCTGAGCAGCGCACCAATGTTTCCGGGCTTTTCAGAAGCTTCAGCAACCAGAATCAAAGGATTTTCACTTAAGATTAAATCATTTAATGCTTGTTTTTTAACCGCTGTTATTGCAATGATACCTTCGGTTGTTTTTCTGTGTGCTACTTTTTGATAAACCTTGAAAGATAATTTGACTAATTCAGGAGGTGTTCCGGAATAAGACAACAATAATTCCTCTAATACATTTTTACCAATGATCTCTTCACAAAACAACAATTTATGAACCTTATAAGCTCCCTCAATCGCAAGTGAGATCTCTCTGTGACCTTCGATCACAAAAAGACCCTTCTGCTTTCTTGCTCTTGACTTTTCTTGCAATTGAATGATTTCTTTTACAAGATCATTTTGCAAGCTTGAAATTTCTTTTATCATAAATTTTAATAAGGTATTCTGTGAATTTTTTCTGGCAGTCTATTCAGCATCCTGTGAAAATTTGTTCATGTAGCGATTCCATAATTTGGTCTGATGTGTTTCCAGACTGATATCACGTCCGTCTATAAAAGCTCTTGTCAAAATATTTCCACGCATGTCCAGGGCATTGCCTTCTGAAATAAAAAGAGTAGCGCTTTTTCCTTTTTCTAAAGAACCATATTGTACATCAATACCCAATATCTTGGCCGGATTTAAGCTAATAAGCTGCAAAGCCTCCTCATTAGAAAGTCCATAAGCTGTTACTGTTCCTGCATAAAAGGGTAGGTTACGACCATTCATACGTTCCATGTCTCCACTGTTTTCCAAGGCCACCAGAATTCCGTTTTTAAATAAAGTAGCAGCATTCTTGTAGGGAAGATCATAATCATCATCCTCTTTATTTGGAAGTGAATGCACACGCTTGATCAATACAGGAATATTTTCCTTTTTGATCAAATCCATTGTTTTGTACGCCTCGTCAGCTCCAACTAAGATCATTTGGTCAATACCTAATGACTTCATAGTTGAAATTGCATCTGTGATGCCCTTTTGGTTTTTTACATGTACATATACCTTTTGAGTTTTGTCGAAAACTCCTTTTACCGCGACATATGGTAGGTTTACTTTTGAAGCACTGGCATTTTGGTATGCTTTGGCTTCAGTCATAAATCCCTTAAGTTCATTGACTTCCTTTTCGTAGTTTTTATTCTCATTTGAAACTACAATTCCCTTTGAAGGATCATATCTTCGACTGTATGTCTGTGGCCAATTGATATGAATACCATCATCAATTTTAACAGCTGCATCTTCCCAATTCCAAGCGTCGAGCTGTACGATGGAGGAGATTCCTGAAATCCTTCCTCCTCTGGGTGTAATCTGAGCCATTAAGATCCCGTTTGGTCTCATGCTTTCCGCGACCTTCGACTCTGCATTATAAGCAATCAAACTCCTGACATGCGGAAGAAGACTACCCAATTCGTCAAAATCTCTTGTGGCTCTTACAGCATCTATTTCTCCCAAGCCCAAGGTTGAATTTGGTAAGATAAAGCCAGGATATACATGTTTACCCTGAGCTTCTATAATCGTTCCAATACTTTTGATCGCAGAAGAGGATCCAATTTCTTTAATCAGGCCATTTTCAAAAACAATTGTTGCATTTTCTATTGTTGTTCCATCTCCTATATGTGCTGTGGCACCGACTACACTGATGGCTTCATCCTGAACATTGGCAGGTGTTTGCTGCGCTTTTAAACTGAATAAGCATAAGACGCAGATCATCGTTGTGTATATATAAATATTTTTCATGTTCTGGATTTAAAAATCTACGGTATCGCAGTGGTTAAGTCTATTTTCTTTCTTTTTTGGTTTCTGGGTTGGTTTTCCCTTACTTTTTTCAGCTAACATTAAATTGATTAGCGTATTTCTTTCAGTTTGGATATTTTTTCTCAGCTCAGCATCTCTTTCAAGATCAAAATAAACCTTTCCTTCGATCAACGTTTTTTCGGCTCTTGTATGAACGGCCATAGGATGATCTGTCCAGAGCACGAGATCTGCATCTTTACCAATTTTGATGCTACCTACTTTATTATCGATATGTAACAGTTTTGCAGGATTCAAGGTGACAAACTTCCAAGCTTCTTCTTCACTTACACCTCCGTACTTCACAGCTTTTGCAGCCTCCTGGTTCAATCTTCTGCTCATTTCTGCATCATCAGAATTTATGGCTGTAACAACACCCTGACTATGCATAATCGCAGCATTATAGGGTATAGCATCGTTTACTTCGTACTTGTAGGCCCACCAATCACTAAAAGTAGAACCACCTGCTCCATGGTTCTTCATTTTATCAGCTACTTTGTATCCCTCCAGAATATGAGTGAATGTATTGATATTGAAATCAAAACTTTCGGCAACTTTCATCAACATATTTATTTCACTTTGTACATAAGAATGACAAGAGATAAAACGCTCCTTATTGATGATTTCTGCCAAGACTTCCATTTCAATATCTGTCCGGTAGGCTGCACCTGATTTTTTGATTTTATCGTATTCTTTGGCACGTTGGAAATAATCCTGATACACTTGTTCAACACCCATTCTGGTTTGAGGAAATCTAGAGGTGCTGTTCCAATTGGATTGTTTTACATTTTCACCTAAAGCGAATTTGATGAATTTGGCCGCATTGGGATCAATCATATTTTCAGGAGTTTCTCCCCATTTCAATTTAACGATGGCAGATCTTCCTCCAATAGGGTTTGCGGAGCCATGTAAAATCTGAGCCTCCGTAACTCCACCGGCTAAATTTCGATAAATGTTGATGTCTTCATGATCAATAGCATCTTCGATACTTACTTCTGCAGTCGAATTATGCCCCGCTTCATTAACAGAAACAGTTGCAATATGGGTGTGTTCATCAATTATTCCAGAAGTAAGATGTTTACCGGTTCCGTCAATTTCCATTGCCTTACCAGCTTTTAGATCTTTACCAATTTTTGAAATCTTACCGTCTTTGATCAAGACATCGGTATTTTCCAAAATACCTTCAGCTTCATTTGTCCAAACAGTTACATTTTTGAAGAGGATAGATTGTTGTTTAGGAGCAACATCAAATCCGTATGCCATATTCGGGAAAGAAACTGGAGCTATATAAGGTGTCTTTGGTTCTTTCTTTTGTTTATCTGCAACAGCATCTGAACTTTTTACGGCAGTCCATTCAATATCGTTACTCTCATTTGACACTGCCTTACCGCTGAGCTTAGCATCACTTCCTACAAGTGTATAAAGTCTTGTAAATTGTTTTGGACCATCTGATGTCTGAAGATTTATGCTAAACCAATTGTCTTTATAATTTGATTTTTGAGAGATAGACTTTCCTTCTTTTTTTACCACAACTTTCAGTTTTGTCATAGAATTTTTAATACTGAGGTCATAGGTGGCGTTTTCTATTTTTAAAGTGTAGTTTCCGTCAATATTTTGCTGATCTAAAGACTTAAAAGTATAAGGTTTTCCCTGTACCCAGTTTTCATAAAGAATTGTCTTTTCATCGAAAATATCACCAGAGGTGATTAAAAAATTAGCAAGTGCTCCCTTATTCAAATTACCCAATTCCTTACTTTTATTCAAGATGGTTGCAGGAATTGTGGTTAGGGCAGCCAGCGCTGTTTTTTTATCCAGGCCGTATAGAATTGCCTTAGATAGATTTTTTTTGAAGTCAGATACGGATTTTAAGCCGTGAGAGGATAATGCAAACTGAACCCCATTCTGATCAAGTATTCCAGGATTAGTAGGGGCTTGATTCCAGTGTTTCATGTCACCCAGGCTAACATAATCGGCCGAAAACGGATTTTCAACATCATAGGCCTTAGGAAAATTTACTGGTAGGATAAAGGTAGCATTTGTAGCTTTGATATCTTCGATTAACTCATATTCATTTCCACCTCCAAACAAGATATAGTTAATGTTAAATGTTTTACCAATCTTAAAAGCTCTTAATGCGTTACTTTTATCACCTGCATAAAAGATCTGAGTCAAATTTTTATTATTTTCAAGTGCCTCCAATGAGAGATCTGTAGATGTAGAAGATCCTTGCGAATTATACCATGATGCATCATAATACATTTGATTGAGCAAGGCGATACTTCCCATTAA
>JAAESS010000117.1 GCA_024229195.1 Flavobacteriales bacterium
AGAGATATTTGGCTTAAGTTCTTATTTATCGCATCAATAAGTGCAATGGGTGCTTTAACGAGAAGTGTTTTGGGTGTGATGCGTGAAGATGCGTTTATCAGGCATCAGCTCATCAAAACAGCCGAAGAAATAGTTTCAGTTGGGAAGGCTTTGGGTATTGACATAAACCAGTCAGATATAAAATCATGCTTCAAGGTTGTTGATAAAATTGATTATGATACAACCATGTCTTTGCAAAGAGATATGATGGAGGGTAAACCCAGTGAACTGGAAAATTTTAATGGATATATTGTGCGTCAAGGTGATCAATTAGGCATTGAGACATCTGTGAACGATTTTATTTATTACAGCTTGAGACCGATGGAGGAAAAAGTACGAGGTTTATAATCGCTTATTCATAATAATCTCCGGACATTGGGTCGAAAACTCCTGAAAAAGCCGTATCAAAGCTATTAAGCACATTGAGATTGGTATTATTTCTTTTGATCAAACCATCCTGACGAAGAATGTATTGTTCAAGTGTACCTCTTGAATTGTTCATGCGCCTGCCGTTATAATATTCTTTTTCAATAAAATCAGGGAATATAATCTGTTTGATACTAACTCTGTAGCGTCCACCAATAAAATCTACTGATAAAAATGCTTCATAATCATGCTGGGCATATTCTGGAAGGTTATTGGCATGTAATTTAAAGGTTTTAGTCTTGGTTGATGTTCCAAATTTCAAAATATCAAGATCTGCAGTAAACTCATTGCTCTTTAGCATTTTGTTTAATTCAGCCTTATCCTCAAGACCGTACCATTTCTGCCACACCAGTTTATAATCAATCACATAGAAATTCCCTAAAGAATCCATCTTCTGAAACTGAGCATATCCTTGAAAACATATAAATAAAAGTAAAAAGCTTAATTTCTTCATGATTCTTTATCTATAGCGTTATGAATCTTTGTGTAAGAATCGTTGTTTGGACAGCAAAACCTCCTCTATCTCTACATGTTCATCATCAGGAACACAACAATCTACCGGACAAACTGCCGCACATTGAGGTTCATCATGAAATCCTTTACATTCGGTGCATTTATCAGGAATAATGTAATACACTTCGTCACTTACAGGTTCTTGCTCCTCTTCCGCATTCACTTCTTTTCCATTGGGTAGAATTACATCTCCACTTAATTCTGTACCATCTGCAAAACGCCATTCTTCAGCAGCCTCATAAATCGCTGTATTCGGGCATTCTGGTTCACAGGCTCCACAATTGATACATTCATCTGTTATAATTATTGCCATTATTTTTTTAACTAAATTTGCCGCACAAATATAATATATCCACATCTATTATCCTATCACCAATGACCGTTGAAAAAAGAATTGAAGCCTTTGTTAAACTTGGAAAATTTTTATCTCAGTTTCAGCCTGAGGGCATCAAAAGAAATGATGAAGTAACCATGAATGATATGTTTTTTGATCCCTTTAACCTACAAGTTAAAAGGGCTTCGGAATTTAACGGATGGTTTACAAAAGAGAATGTGTTGATTGCTTTTTCTAAATGGGCTAAAATATTAACTTACAATAACTTAAATAAATGGGTCTCATCTTATGATTTAAATAATATTCATAAGAAAAAAGTTGGAGTTATTATGGCTGGAAATATTCCATTGGTAGGTTTTCATGATTTTCTTGTGGTACTCATTGCGGGTCATGAACTCATTGCAAAACAATCTAGTTCTGATTCTTATTTTTTACCTCTGATCGCTAAATATCTTGAATACGTGGCTCCTGAATTTAAAGGTCAGATTTCATTTACTGAGGAAAGACTTACCGAATTTGATGCCGTTATTGCCACAGGCAGTAATAATACGGCCCGTTACTTTGATTATTATTTTGGAAAGTACCCAAGTATCATCAGAAGAAATAGAAACTCAGTTGCCATTCTCACCGGTGAAGAGTCACAGGAAGATCTGAAGAACCTAGGAGAAGATATTTTTAGGTACTTTGGCTTAGGCTGCAGAAGCGTCTCTAAAATATTTGTGCCAAGAGCTTATGACTTCGATCAATTGTTCTCAGCTGTTTATGAATATAAAGATGTTTTGAACTACGATAAATACATCAATAACTACGACTACAATAAAGCAGTATATCTGATGAGTCAATTCAAGTTGCTCGAAAATGGATTTTTAATGCTTAAAGAAGATCAAAGCTATGCCTCACCAATTGCTACTTTGTTTTTTGAATATTATGACGACCGGGCCGCTTTGGAGCAAAAACTGGCCGAAGACAAAGAATCAATACAGTGTCTGGTTGGGAAATCTGATCAATTAAAAATGATCCCGTTCGGCGAAACACAAAATCCCCAATTATGGGATTATGCAGACGACGTTGACACCCTCTCTTTTTTAGAAAAACTGTAGTAAATTAAACCTTATTCGAATTTGGTGTCCAATTGGATATAATCAAGAAGTTCTCTCTTGACAGAATCTTCATTAAACTTTCCGCCAAATTCAGATGTTACAGTGCTGCTTGCTGTATCGCTTACCCCTCTTGAATTTACACAGAGATGTTTGGCATCAATGATACAGGCAACATCTTCAGTTCCTAAGGCTTCCTGTAAGGCCTGAACAATTTGCATGTTCAATCTTTCTTGTACCTGAGGTCGTTTTGCATAATATTCAACAATTCTGTTCATCTTTGAAAGTCCAATAACTCTTCCTTTCGAGATATAAGCCACATGTGCCCTACCCACGATAGGTAACAAATGATGTTCACAGGTTGAATAAACGGTGATGTTCTTTTCAACAAGCATCTCCCCGTATTTATAATTATTATCAAAAGTTGATAATTTCGGTTTTCTTTCCGGATTCAGACCACCAAAAATTTCTTTTACAAACATTTTAGCTACTCTCAGCGGGGTTCCTTGTAAACTGTCGTCTTTAAGGTCCATACCCAGTGTGTGCAAAATATGTGCAAAATCTTTGGTTATCAATTCAATTTTCTCTTCTTCTGATATGTCAAAAGCATCTTCTCGCATCGGATTCTTCGCAGAACCAGAAACATGACTATCTCCTATTTCATCGATGATTTCGTTCATTTTATCATTTTGTCCTTCAAACATTTTCTTTATCGTTTAATGTGCAAAAATACAATTTTGTTGCGAATTTTATATTCTAAGATAGAATTAGTCGTATTAATTCTTCTTGATTACAGGAACATTGATCTCCTGTTATCATATTTTTCAATTTAAAGTTTCCTTCGTTCATTTCTTGTTCGCCAACCAGCACGACGTATGGAATTTTTTTATTGTTGGCATAAGTCATTTGCTTTTTCAATTTAGCTGCAGATGGATACATTTCTGATCTCACACCTTTTATTCTTAAAAGCTTTATAGCCTGCATCACATAAGCCGCTTCTTGTTCTCCAAAATTTATAAAAAGTACTTGTGGACCAAAATCAGGAGTGGCATCAAAAAGTTCTAGTTCTTCCATGACCAGATAAATACGGTCAAGACCAAAAGATATGCCAACACCGCTGATATTCTTGAGTCCAAAAATACCTGTAAGGTCATCATACCTGCCGCCTCCGCCCACAGAACCCATTTCTATACCATTTGCCTGCACCTCAAAGATAGCACCGGTATAATAGTTTAATCCTCTGGCAAGCGTTAGATCTAATTTCAAAATGGAAGATTGTAAACCCAAGGTTTCGATCTGATCTATTACAAAAGTCAACTCCTGAATACCCTTTAAACCCTCTTCCGATTCAGCTAATAATTCAGTTAAGGAAACCAATTGCTCTTTATTGCTTCCATTTAAACTAAAAAGAGGCATCAATTTGCTTAAGGCCGTTTCAGAAATTTCTTTGTTTCTCATTTCTTTAAGCACTCCATCAACACCAATCTTATCAAGCTTGTCTAAAGCAACAGTAAAATCAATCAATTTATCTTTAGCTCCTATAATTTCAGCTATTCCGGATAGTATTTTTCGGTTATTGATCTTAATTACGGTCTTATTCAATCCCAGTTTTGAAAATACGTCATCATACAGCTGAACAAACTCAACTTCCTGCCATAAACTGTCACTTCCAACTACATCAGCATCACATTGAAAAAATTCTCTAAACCTCCCTTTTTGGGGTCTGTCTGCTCTCCAAACAGGCTGAATCTGATAGCGTTTAAACGGAAAGCTGATCTCATTTTGATGTTGGACCACATATCTCGCAAAAGGAACCGTCAGATCATAGCGCAATGCTTTTTCAGAAATACGAGACGTTAATTTTGCAGCATCTTTTTCCTGATACATTGGATCATCAACTTTTCTTAAAAAATCGCCGGAATTCAGAATTTTGAATATCAACCTATCTCCCTCTTCACCATACTTACCCATCAAGGTACTTGAATTTTCAAATGACGGTGTTTCTATGGGTTCAAATCCATAGAGTTGGAACGATTGTTTAATCGTTTCAAAAATAAAATTCCTTTTTGCCAATTCAGCAGAAGAAAAATCTCTTGTTCCTTTAGGAATACTAGGTTTCATTTTATATAAAATTAAATTCTGGAGATCCAACTTATTATGCGGATCAGAATGGGTGCAAATATCCGAAATTATTTCTTTTTAATATCTTTTTTTAATCATGGTCATTACAAGGAAGTTTTTTTATCTTGCATATTGATGAAACCTTCCCTTCTTGTTATATTTTTAGTATGTCAATTGTGTCTATACAGTCAGCAAAAGCAAATAAAAAATGCTGATGGAACGCTAACGAGTGTTGAAAATGTACTGCAGGAATATATCAGAATACCCTCAGTAAGTGGCAACGAAAAACAAGCTGGAGATTTTCTAAAAGAAGTTTGTAAAAATAATGGATTACACATTGCCGATTTTGGCAGTGAGGATGGTCAGTATAATTTTGCAGCTTCAGTTTTCCCATTGAATGAGCAAAAACCAAACATTATATTTTTAAATCATATTGATGTTGTTCCCGAAAGTCACAGTGAATTGCGAGAGCCATTTAGTGGTGATATTGAAGATGATGTAATTTATGGAAGAGGTACCATCGATAACAAAGGAGCTGCATTGATTCAATTATACGGAATTATTAAGGCTATGAAAGATGAAAATCTCTATCAAAGTCAATATAACTTTACCTTTCTGGCAGTTTCCTGTGAAGAAACACAATGTGACGGAGGGGTTTCTTACGTGATCAATAACTATTTTTCAGATTTAAATCCTGAGGCAGTTTTTGGGGAAGGTCCCTCGGAACTGACTAGTTTGATGGAGGGAGATTTTAAGCAACCTGTATTTGGAATTTCTGTGGTTCATAAAAAACTGCTTTGGCTTGATTTGAGGTTAGAACATGAAACAAATGGTCATGGATCTATTACACCCCATACCTATGCAAATAAGGAATTAATTAGCGCTTTGGGCAAGTTGACTCGCAAAAAACCAAAAGCAGTCTATAATGACATAAATATTCGCTTCTTGAAGGACATGTCCAAATACTTTACAGGTCTAAAGAAAATGGTCCTAAAACATCCTAAATTGTTCAGACCTCTTGTCACGAGCCAACTGAGAAAACATCCTGAATTATTCTCCCTATTTACCAATACGATGACCTTAACCAATATTTACAGTAATAGTGAATCTGTGAATAAAATTGCATCAATTGCCGGGGCTCAACTTGATTGTAGATTATTGCCGGAAACCAATGAATATGAATTCGTGAGAATGATCAAAAAAAGGCTTAAAAATAACGATATCAAAATCAAAGTGATCAAAACCATGCCTTCAAGTAACATTAGTAATGCGAACACGAGCTATTTTAATAATTTTTCAAAAGCAATTCAAAGTAACAATCTTGAGGCAGATGTCATCAGTATGATGATGCCAAACATCAATGATCTAGGAGCTTTTAGAGCAAAAAACATTCCTTCTTATGGAACTTTACCCATATTTTTTGATACTGAAGAAGTACGCAGTGTACACGGAAAAAACGAGCATTTACATATAAAGTCTTTATATGAGGGTGCCGATGTATTTGAACTCTTTATTCAGAAAATGTCAAAAGAAAAACTGTAAGAAAACTCTTATTTACTTCCTCTTCTTCTGCTGAGCCTGTTGCTCCTGTGCCTGTTTCATAGCATCATCCAATCGCTGACGGAATGCACTCTTTTTCTTTTCAGGACGTTTTTTATTTTCCTGAATTTGCGCATGAATCTTATCCTCATTAAGGATAAAGTGTTTAATCACTAGCATAATAGCAATTGTAAGTAAGTTGGATACAAAATAGTATAAACTCAAACTACTCGCATAGGTATTAAAAAAGAACATCATCATGATCGGTGAAAACCACATCATCATTTTCATCATCTTTTGCATATCAGGCATACCCTCTTGCTGTGGCTGCTGCATATTCATTTGCTGACTTTGCGTCATTTGCATATAGAAGAAAATTGCAATTGAAGCAAGAATTGGAAACAAACTCACGTGATCTCCGTAAAACGGAATTTTAAAAGGTAGTTGCAATACTTCATCATAGGCTGACAAATCATCTGCCCATAAAAAACCGTGTTGTCGGATATCTATATTTGCCGGAAAAAACCTAAATAAAGCAAAGAAAACAGGCATTTGTATCAAAGCGGGAATACATCCACTCAGCGGATTTACCCCTGCCTTTCTTTGAATAGCCATTGTTTCTTGTTGGCGCTTCATGGCATTTTCTTTTCCTTTATACTTCTCATTGATCTCTTGCATTTCAGGTCTAAGAACCTTCATTTTGGCACTTGATAAATAAGATTTATAAACCACAGGTGACATAATGATCCTGACAACAATAGTCATCAAGATGATCACAATTCCGAAGCTTCCAATAAATGAACTCAGAACACTAAATACAGGTATAAAAACATACTTATTGATCCATCTGAAAATTCCCCAACCTAAACTTACTACTCTGTCGAGCTGCTTTCCTTCGTACTTGCTCAATACATCGTAATCAACAGGTCCATAATACATATTCATATTATAAGCCAGCTCTCCGTTTTTAGCTTGTAAAGGAATTAATGCTTCATATTTTTTAGTGTAGACTGTATCAATATCTTCATCCTGAACCAGATTTTTTGAAGTAAGTTTAGCCGATTCAAATTTATCTTCAGCCAACAATATCGAAGCAAAAAATTGTTGTTTGAAGGCCACCCAATTGACATTTTTTACATCTTCTTGATCTTCATCACTCATGGCATTCATATATTCGAAACTGCCATTTTCAAGGTATCTTAGGTCAGTATATTGATTTTCATACTTGACACTTTTCTCTGTTCTGAAACTTTTCAACTGCCAGTCAAGATTGATCGCCTGACTCGTATTGATCGCGGACTCCATTCCCTGAGTACGAATGGCGAAATCTAGCATATAGTCATCCGGCTTGAGTTCATACCTATATTCAAGGTAATTGTCTCTAGACACCTTTAACTTCATTGACAAGACCTGGTTATCCCCATTGTTAGAAAAGGTTGGTTCAAAATACAAGTCTTTAGTTTGAAGGTTCCTATTGTCCTGAGTGGCAAAAGAAAGATTAAGAGAAGCATTTTGATCCTTTATCACATACAAAGGCAACATATTATAAGTCTTATAATTCTTTAGTAAGACTTCAGTGATCTGACCACCTTTATTAGAAATTGTGATTTTCACCAATTCATTCTCTATCACTGTTTCCTGATCTGTCGCTGAAGGCAAACCTGCACTGTAAGCGAAAGCTCCTAATCTATTCTGAGACTGAGCGTAAGCGATAGAATCTGAAGGATTCACAGGCGCTTGCTTTATTTGTTGATCAAAAGCTGCGTTTTCAGGCTGTGAGACGGGGCTTGATTTCTCTATAGAATCTTGGACCTGTTCAGCTCTCTGCTGCTCTAATTGCTCAGGAGTTGGCTGGTTTGTGTAAAAATAATAGATCATGATCGCTCCTAAAAGAACGAAACCAATTAACGAATTAAGATCAAATTTTTTTTCTTCCATTTTTGCTTTTTTATCGTGCAGAGCTTTCTTCCAGT
This sequence comes from Flavobacteriales bacterium, assembly GCA_024229195.1. GTDB lineage: Bacteria > Bacteroidota > Bacteroidia > Flavobacteriales > Flavobacteriaceae > Lutimonas. The sequence continues at coordinate 8,043 of JAAESS010000117.1, forward strand.
CATTTATCCACTTTTAAAACCTTGCCTGACCGATTTTAGAAATGTTCGGCAAATGTAGTAAAAACAAGGAAATTAAAATTTATAAACGGGCATTAATTGTCACTAAAAATTAGTGATGTACAAATGTTTACAGTAATTCTGAAAAAAATGATTTAAAGATGATCCTAAAAGCTCATTGGATGGCTTACTGAGGTGATCTAAACAAAAATACCGTTACACGAAATCTGTATAACTTAATTTCTTTCCAGTTTATCTTTAAAAATAAACATCAGGATGATCGGAACTGCTAACAGAATAACAATCAGCTTATTATTCATTAAAATACTTGGATAAAAGATAATAGAAAGAATATATCCCCCTATGGCACCTCCTATGTGAGCACTATGTCCAATATTGCCCCATTGCTTCTTCATCCCAAAAATAGAATAAAGCAAATAGCCCACACCAAATACATATGCCGGTATTGGAATTGGTATAAAAAACATATATAAGTTCATTCCCGGGTTGAGCATGATTGCCGCATATAAAACACCCATAACGGCTCCTGATGCCCCTACAGCACTGTAATAAGGTTCTTTTTTATGAAAACTCAATGCAAAAATACTTCCCGCCAAAAGTGATCCAAAATAGACGGCTAAAAATTTAGGAACACCTATGAACCTGATGACCGGATCCGCAAAAAAATATAAAGTTAGCATGTTAAAAAACAAATGAGACTGATCGACATGCAAAAATCCGGAGGCCAACAATCTTATTCTTTCTCCCTTTACGATTGGTCCAATTTGAAATTTGTATTTCTCAAAGAAAGCCCTGTCCTTAAATCCTTTTAAAGAAACAATCACATTGGCCACTATGATTAAAATTACTGCTGTATTCATAAAATATCTATCTATGTTTTTAGTGAGTCTTTCCGTTTAAAGGAAAACCGATACGAATTTATTAATTTAAAGGCAATAAAAAGTCAGGGCTTGATAAATTTTTTCTCAACGAGAAATCAAAATTATACCGATATTTGCGCTTTAATAATTTTGCATGCAACTCATAGCTTTTATACTGCTCTACCCTATCTTTTGGTGTATTTCGATATTACCGATGAGAATTCTTTTTATGTTTTCGGATGTGATATACGTTCTTCTGTATTACGTAATTGGTTACAGAAAAAAGATTGTCCGATCAAATTTAAAATTGTGTTTTCCTGAGAAAAGTGATCAAGAGCTACTCGAACTTGAAAAAAAGAGTTTTCAGCACTTTGTAGACGTTTTTATGGAATTGATCAAATCATTTACCATCACAGAAAAAGAAATGTCAAAAAGGCTTTCAATAACGAATCCGGAACTTCTTGATCAATATTATGAACAAAACAAGAGCGTTATTTTTCTGTCTGGTCATTATGCAAATTGGGAATGGGTCTCCTTTATTGTAGAGCAAAGTTTAAATTACCATATGAGTGTGGTATACAAGCAGTTGAGCAACACATATTTTGACAGAGTCATCAAAAAAACCAGAATTAAATTCGGGGTTAAATTTATCCCTACAAAAGAATTTTATCCAGAAATTTTAACGAATCTTAGAAATAATAACGTTCAGGCCTATGGTTTCCTTGCCGATCAAAACCCGAGGTGGGAAAAAATCAAATACTGGGGGCATTTTATGGGATCTGAAGTACCTATCATTGTTGGGCCTGAAACCATTGCTCGCAAGCTTGACCTTCCTGTATTTTATTTTCAGACAAAAAGAGTAAAAAGAGGTGTGTATCAATCTACTTTTATTTTACTTGAAGAACAGCCAAAACAAGCTCCTTTATACCAACTGACTGATAAATACATGATGGAATTAGAAAAACAGATCAGAAATGCTCCGGAATTTTATTTTTGGACGCACAGAAGATTCAGACATGCGGGCAAAAAACCGGTTTAAGGATGGTCCTTTTTTTTGAAATTTGGCTTTTTGTATGACACTTTCCACCGATTTAGTAATTGGTATCACTTATTTCTACGATATTTGCCGCGTCTATGTTTCAATTTCTAGTCTACATACTGATGTACCCGCTGATCGTTTTGATCTCAATTTTACCGTTTAGGGTATTGTATTTATTTTCTGACTTTCTATATCTGCTACTGTATCACGTGATTCGATATAGAAAAAAAGTGGTGATGGGTAATCTAAAGATTGCCTTTCCTGAAAAGTCTAAAGAGGAGCTTACTGTAATCATGAAAAAGTTTTACAGTCATTTTCTGGATATTTTTATGGAAATGTTTAAAACCTTTAGTATTTCTAATGAAGAAATTCTCAAGAGATTTAAACTGACCAATCCGGAAGAACTGAATGACTTTATGGGTAGACATGAAAATATTCTTTTGATGAGTTCGCATTATGCCAATTTTGAATGGTTGTTCAGTCTGAATCTCAGGGTAGATCATCATGGTTTTGCGGCTTATAAAAAAGTAAATAACAAATACTTCAATAAGTATATCGTTAGATCGAGAAGCAGATTTAATACAACTTTAATACCCACCAAAGAATTTATTACAGCTCTGGGAGAAAATGATAAAAAGGAACAAAATAATGTTTATGGGATGCTGATTGATCAATCGCCAAAGCTGCATAAAACATATCATTGGACCAATTTTTTCGGGGTTGAAGTTCCGGTAATCACAGGTACTGAAATGCTTGCAAAAAAATATGATTATGCGGTCATGTATATTGAAACCACAAAAATAAAGCGTGGTTTCTATGAAACAAAAATGGAGATCTTAAGTGAAAACCCTAGAGAGGTTCCTGATTTTGATATTACGGATCTGTTTATGAAAAAACTGGAAGCAAAAATCAGAAAAGAACCTGAATACTACTTCTGGACCCATAAACGATTTAAATATGCGAGGCCTGCCAAGGTAAAAACAAAACTTTAGGCTTCTAGATTAAACCATTGACGCACCAGTCCTTTTTCACCAGAGACAAATGATTTATGTATGAATTCGTTGGAAGCGACATCATAAGAATAATCCTTGGCCCATTCTTTATGATGAGCAGCAAGTTCTTTTATGGACTCACACATAAAACTCACTTCCTCATCAGTAGTAGTTGGATGAATTGACATACGGATCCATCCCGGTCGCTCTATTAAGCAGCCCTGATCCATTTTTTCAAGTAATTCATTGGATTCCTTACGGTCAACATGTAGAAGAAAATGACCATAGGTACCCGCGCAGGAACATCCGCCACGAGTTTGAATTCCAAACTTATCATTTAACAGCTTCACACCTAAATTATAATGCAGATCGTCTATATAAAATGAAAATATGCCTAACCTGTCTGAGTGCTGCTGAGCCAACATATTCAGATTTTTAACAGGAAGTAATGAGTCAAACACTTTTTCTATGATCTCATTTTCACGTTCATGGATTTGTTGTACACCCATTTCTTCTTTGAGCTGCACTGCCAATGCAGTTCTAATGGTTTGTAAAAATCCTGGTGTTCCGCCATCTTCTCTCGTTTCAATATCTTCAAGGTATCTGTGTTCTCCCCATGGATTGGTCCAATTGACGGTTCCTCCTCCCGGATTATCTGGAATCATATTTTTGTAAAGTGATTTGTGAAATATCAAAACACCCGAGGTTCCTGGTCCTCCCAAAAATTTATGAGGTGAAAAGAAAATAGCATCCAGATATGATTCAGGATCTTCAGGACGCATATCAATATTGACATATGGCGCAGAGCAGGCAAAATCTACAAAACATACACCATCATTTTGATGCATTACTTTTGCTATTCTGTAGTAATCAGGCTGGATCCCAGTCACATTTGAGCAACTTGTCACCGAGGCGATCTTCATTTCTTTGTACTTGTATTGATCCAATAAGTCATTTAAACTGTCATAATCAACCAAACCGTCATCATCACAAGGAATGATCTCCACGTCTGCGATAGTCTCTAACCAAGAAGTCTGGTTGGAATGATGCTCCATGTGTGTTATAAAAACAACAGGTTTCTTTTCCTCAGGGATAGCATCCGCCAATTCTCTTAAATTTTCAGATACTTTAAGCCCCAGTATGCGTTGGAATTTATTGATCACACCTGTCATTCCGGTACCTTCAGCAATCAATGCACAATCCTTTCCTGCATTGACATGTCGCTTAATAATCTGTCGAGCCTCATGGTAGGCCATGGTCATGGCAGATCCTGAAAAGGTGGTCTCGGTATGCGTATTTGCCACATAGGGTCCGAATTCATTGAGCATTTTGTCTTCAATGGGTCGATACAGGCGACCACTTGCAGTCCAGTCGGCATAGACGATCTTTTTGACACCAAAGGGGGTCTCAAAAGTCTGATCAATTCCTACGATCTGCTTGCGAAATTTTTGAAAATACTGCTCTAAACTCATATGCTGATATTCTTGACCCGGCTAAAGCATGGCGATTACTTTTATCTCTTCAATAATTCTTTGTGCAAGCGCGTCGGCTGCTTGCTGTGATTTACTTTCTGTATAGATCCTTATAATAGGTTCTGTATTTGACTTTCTCAAATGTACCCATTCAGATTCAAAATCTATTTTGACTCCGTCGATGGTACTGATATCCTCATTTTTATAATTTGCTGCCATTGTGCTTAATATAGCATCAACATCGATCTGAGGTGTTAACTGAATTTTATTTTTGCTCATGAAATATGCTGGATATGAATCTCTTAGTGCTTTACATGATATTTTTAATTGAGCCAAATGGCTTAAAAACAGGGCCACACCTACTAAAGAATCTCTTCCGTAATGTGCTGAAGGATAGATGATACCACCATTTCCTTCTCCTCCGATGATCACTTTATTTTTTTTCATCAGCTGGACAACATTTACTTCTCCTACGGCACTTGCCTCATAGCTTCCACCATGCTTTCTCGTAACATCTCTTAATGCTCTTGAAGAAGATAAATTTGAAACCGTATTACCTGGCGTTTTTGACAATACATAATCCGCACAAGCAACCAGTGTATACTCTTCACCAAACATACTGCCATCCTCATTTACTATGGCAAGACGATCTACATCAGGATCAACTACAATCCCAAGATCAGCCCCTTCTGCAACCACCAATTTAGCAATTTCCTGCAAATTTTCCGGTAATGGTTCCGGATTATGTGGAAATTCTCCATTGGGTTCACAGTATAATTTGATACATTCAACACCAAGCGCTTCCAACAACTGAGGAATAGCAATTCCTCCTGTCGAATTAACTGCATCTACAACAACTTTAAAGCCTGCATTTTTGATTGCCTCAACATCAACAAGTGGTAAATTAAGTACTTCATTGATATGCTTTTCAAAATAGTCTTTGCATTTAGAATAGGTTCCTAAATGATCAACTTCGGCATAGTCAAAATTTTGATCAGCGGCTATTTCTAAAATAATATTACCCTCTTCTGCATTTAAAAACTCTCCTGCTTCATTGAGTAATTTTAAAGCGTTCCATTGCTTCGGGTTATGCGATGCCGTAACAATGATACCTCCATCAGCTTTTTCAAGTGGCACAGCCACTTCTACAGTAGGCGTCGTCGACAATCCCAGATCTATCACATCAATACCAAGTCCAACTAAAGTATTTGAAACCAAACTACTGATCATTTTACCTGAGATTCTTGCATCACGACCAATAATTACTTTTAATTGTTTTTTGGAAGGATTTCTTTTTATAAGCCAAACACCATATGCAGATGCAAATTTAACAGCATCTAAAGGAGTTAAGTTATCATCTGTTTTTCCACCGATGGTACCACGAATTCCAGATATTGATTTGATTAAAGTCATTTACTAATTTTTAGGTCCTACAAATATACCTTTTACACAAATTTTGGCAATAAAAAAACCGTTCAAATTTTGACAAGCAAAATAGGAACGGTTTCGTAAGTTTAAATAAAGAACTGATTATTTCTTACCAGACTCCATTTTCTTTTTAAGATCAGCAAGACCTGAAATATCACCTAAAGTTGTTTTTTCAGCCTGTTCAGACTGCTTCATAACTGTTTTGATATTTCTTTCTTCCTGTGCTCTGAATATAGCAGAGTGAGATACAACTAATCTTCTGTATTCTTTGTTGAATTCCAATACTTTGAAATCAACTGCATCACCTTTTACTAATTTAGATCTATCTTCTTTTTCCATATGACGTCCAGGAACAAATGCCTCAACTCCATCTTCAAAAGTGATAATCGCACCTTTATCATTAACCTCTTTTACAGAACCGGCGTGAACTGAATCAACTGTGTAAGTTTCTTCATGCTTGTCCCATGGGTTACTTGTTGTTTGTTTGTGTCCTAAATTTAATTTACGACCTTCAACATCCAATTCAAGAACTTCAACATCAAGTTTATCACCAACTTTTACAAAGTCAGATGGATGCTTGATTTTCTTGGTCCATGAAAGATCAGAGATGTAAACCAATCCGTCTATTCCTTCTTCCAATTCAACAAAAACACCAAAGTTAGTATAGTTTCTAACTGTACCTGTATGCTTAGAACCTAC
>JAAESS010000118.1 GCA_024229195.1 Flavobacteriales bacterium
CTCATTTTTAACGCTGGTAACAACATTTGGATCTAAACTATTTAAACTTTCTTTACTTATAAATCCATTCGCTTTCCATTCTTGAAGAATTTCCCATTTCTCTGGATCAAACTCAAGGGGCATTTCCCCTTCTTCCAATAAGCTTTTAAATTGGTTTTCTGGCTTTTGATTTTCTTTAAGGCGCTCGGCAGTTATTTCATCTAGCTTCACCTTGACCTCTTTCTTCAAGTCAATCTTATGATATTTGTCGGCGTTGCTTCCCCGATCCATCCTCTCTGCATTTTCATGCGCCATTATTTGTTCAAGAAGTTTCTTTTGAAAGTTTTCATCCGTTCCTGCTTCGACATCTTTATACATCTCATCTATCTCTGCAACAGCGTTCTTAAGAATACCTTGAGTTTCAGGACTAACAAAATGATCTAAATTTTTAATAGAATATTGTCCTCCTTTTTCATCAAATTCTCTTTGTTGTGCTTCTGCTTCTGCTTTTCTTAAAGGACTAGACTGTATATCTTCATATTGTTGTAGTGTTTCATTCCCTACTATATTTTGACTAACAGCCATGTCAGA
>JAAESS010000119.1 GCA_024229195.1 Flavobacteriales bacterium
AAAAATAAGATACTTGGTAATTCGATTCCAGATAAAGCCTTGTGAACCGGACTGTAATGGCTGGCTTCATCAGAATTTGTGTCTACTGTGGTTAGTGAAAATCTTGCATTTGAATAGATCTCGGCAAAAATGGCAACAACAGCAAGAGATAACATCATTCCAACATAGGGTGGCAAGTGGGTCACTGTTTTAAAAATTGGTACAAAAACAATTGCACTTAAACCGAGATAAAGCATTATTTGACTGTACTCATCTACTTTTTCATCATCCTCGCTTTCAATTGTTTCTATGTTTCCTTGAAAAGCAGGCAATCGAGAAGCGATAAGAGCCGGAACGACCATACATAAAAGTGAAGGAATAAATAAGTATTTGATCAAATTCAATGTGGTTACCTTTTTTCCGATCCATAACATTGTTGTGGTAACATCACCAATTGGAGACCATGCCCCGCCTGCATTTGCTGCTATCACAATTAATCCTGCAAACCATAGCCTGTCTTCTTTTTCTTTGACGATCTTTCTCAATATTGTGATAAGTACAATTGTAGCAGTTAAATTATCAATGATTGCTGAAAGAATGAATGCCAATATTGAAAAAATCCATAAAAGCTTCGTTTTTGAATTCGTTTTTACAAATCCCTTGATTGCAGAAAAACCATTAAAATAATCTATGATCTCAACAATGGTCATCGCACCGATCAGGAATACCAGAATTTCGGCAGTTTTACCTAAATGATGTAACAGAATCTCATCCAAATGTGTAGGTTCAAGTCTTAAGTCTTTTGTGTTTACTTCAAACACATTTAGGTGCCCCAATGAGATCAGGGCCCAGATAACCGCCATCATACCCAAGGCAGGAATAAGTTTATCTATTTTTAAATTGTGTTCTAAAGTAATTGCTAGATAGCCTAATACAAAAACGATGATGACTAGTGATTCCATTTATTTCGGTTTAATGGCTAAATATAATAATTTATCATAATTGAGCTGTTCAAAATCAACTTAAATTAAAGAAAAAATTGACAGACCATAATGCACAAGATGAAGATTCAGGAATTACTACAATTGTCAATTTAAACACATAAAAAAATCAATCAATCTGCTTTTCAGATCAATTGTTGCAGCGCAATTTCAAAAGCTGTTTTGCAAATATTGGTTTTATAGGGGTGTAACCTATGGGTCTTTTCGAGGGCAAGCCTGATCGTATTTGAGGTGTCCTCGAATACAGAATGATCACTCATCGGAAGTTCAATTTTAGATTCCATCAGGTAAGCAAATAACCGGGCAATACCACAATTCGAAATAAAATCCGGAAGCAAACTTATTTGCTGATCTGTAAATTCCATAATAGAACCAAAAAAGATCTCTGGGTCAGCAAAAGGAACATTGGCACCAGGAGAGATTACCTCAAGCCCGGCTTCAATCATTTTCTCCACCTGATCCTTGGTAACCAATCTAGAGGCAGCAGCAGGAATAAATATTTCGGCAGGAACTGACCATATCTTATTGTTGATCTCATCAAAAGACATCATTTTTTCTGCAACAAGCATGTTTCCTCTTTTATTGAGAAACATGGTACGAAGTTCTTCCATATCATAACCTTCTTCATTGATCACACCTCCTACTCGATCGATAATGCCGACTACTTTTGCACCTAATTGTGTCAAGTAATAAGCTGCAGCTGAACCTACATTTCCAAATCCTTGAACAATTGCTCTTTTATCTTTGATATCACCACCATAAATCTCATAATAGTGTTTGACGGCTTGAGCCACACCAAATCCGGTAAGCATATCAGCAATGGTATATTTTTTGGATAGGTCAGGCGAGTAATGTGCATCTTCTATTACCTTGATTACTCCATGACGTAACTGACCAATTCTATTGATCTTTTCAGCCTCAGTAGGTTTAAAGTGTCCGTTAAATACACCTTCCTGAGGATGCCACACTCCAGAATTTTCAGTAAGCGGTATCACATCATGAATCTCATCCACATTTAGATCTCCTCCTGTACCATAATAGTGTTTTAACAAAGGAGTTACCGCCTTGTACCATCTTTCAAGTACTCCTCTTCTTCGCGGATCATTTGGATCAAAGTTGATACCTGACTTCGCACCTCCAATGCTTGGACCTGATACAGTGAACTTCACTTCCATTGTTTTTGCCAATGATAAAACCTCATTCATATCTAGACCCTTTCGCATTCTGGTTCCTCCTCCTGCAGCACCACCTCGTAAAGAGTTGATCACGGTCCAACCCTCAGCCTCAGTCTCACGATCTCTCCAGTGAAATACAATCTCAGGTTCTTTATTTTCGTATTTTTTTAAAAGTTCTTTCATGATTATAAAATCTAAGGGTTCATAGTTTATAAATAACGCCACTGCTGTGGTCTTTTACAGCTCCGGTAACACTCTTTAGACAATTATTCTCTTCCTGATCTCTTAACACACCTAAAAAAGCAAATAATAAAGCTTCTTTGAATTCGATGATTTCTCTGGAGGGTATGACCACCATTGCATTGGTATGTTCTTTGATCCTAGCGATCATAAAATCGTTAAAAGCCCCTCCTCCGGTAATGAGAACTTTCAACTCTTCCTTATCAAAATTTGCTGAATATTCATTAATACTTAAGGAGATCTGCAAAGCAATATGCTCTACAAAAGTTCTGAGTTTGTCTGAGAGCGATAATTTAAAATCTGCAAAAATAGGAAGAATCGTATCTGCTATAAATTCATATCCAAGAGATTTTGGTTGTTGCTGGTCGTAAAATTCTAAATCGTTTAGTTTTGTCAAAAGATCCTGGTCGATTTTTCCTTTGGAAGCAATCCTTCCCTTATCGTCATATTCGAGGCCCGCGGGCCTTGTGAAATGATTTAACACAATATTAGCCGGGCATATATCGTAGGCGATTCTTTCTTCATTATCATCGAATGAAACATTGGCAAAACCACCAATATTGAGACAAAAATCATATTCAGAAAATAATAACTGATCCCCCACAGGTACCAAAGGGGCTCCTTGTCCTCCTAATGCGACATCCTGCACCCTGAAATCACAAATTACCTTCGCACCGGACTTACTGGCCAAATGGGCACCACTTCCAATTTGCAAGGTGTAGTTTTTACCGGGATCATGAAAAATTGTGTGTCCATGAGAAGCGATAAAATTAAGATTTTTAATGCTGTTTTCTTCAATAAAATCAGCTGCTAATTCTCCGAGAAATAAACCGTAATCCGAATTGATTTTTATCAATTTTTCACCTGAATAAGTAAAAGCATTAGATAATCTTTTTTTCCATATTTCGGAATAATCAATTGATTTTGTTTTTAATATTTCAAAATGATAACCTCTTTTTCGGCTAATTTTAACATATGCTAAATCTACTCCATCTAGGGAGGTTCCACTCATCAATCCAATTACATGCCAAATTTTATCAACCATATCATGTAAAATTACAAATACATTTTGATAATTTGACTATCTTTGACAAATTCAATTTTTATAATTAATAAAGTCAGACATATCCATGGATTTTACCCTAACTGAAGAACAGATCATGATACGAGATGCAGCTCGTGATTTTGCAACAAATGAATTATTGCCTGGTGTTATTGAAAGAGATGAAAAACAGGAATTTCCTCATGAACAGGTAAAAAAAATGGGAGAGCTTGGTTTTCTTGGTATGATGACTGACCCGAAATATGGCGGCGGCGGAATGGACACTGTTTCTTATGTGCTTGCCATGGAAGAGATTTCGAAGATCGATGCATCTGCTTCTGTAATTATGTCTGTAAACAATTCTTTGGTATGCTGGGGTCTGGAAAATTTTGGAACAGAAGAACAAAAACAAAAATACCTTGTCCCTTTAGCAACGGGAGAGATCATTGGTGCATTTTGCCTGAGCGAACCGGAAGCAGGAAGTGATGCCACCTCTCAAAAAACAACGGCTGCTGATATGGGTGATCATTATCTGGTCAACGGTACAAAAAATTGGATCACAAATGGAGGTACTGCAAGTGTTTACCTTGCAATCTGTCAGACAGATCCTGAAAAAGGACATAAAGGCATTAATGCCTTGATCATAGAGAAAGATACAGAAGGCTTTGTAGTAGGGCCAAAAGAAAATAAATTGGGTATCAGGGGTTCTGATACACATTCTTTGATGTTTAATGATGTAAAGGTTCCTAAAGAAAATAGAATAGGTGATGATGGTTTTGGCTTTACTTTCGCAATGAAAACGTTAGCCGGAGGAAGAATTGGTATTGCTGCTCAGGCCTTGGGAATTGCCTCTGGAGCTTATGAATTGGCACTACAATACTCAAAAGAACGCAAGGCTTTCGGAAAAGAGATCAGCAAACATCAGGCAATCGCATTTAAACTCGCAGATATGGCAACAGAAATAGAGGTTGCAAGACTTTTATGTTTAAAAGCTGCCTGTGATAAAGATGAAAAAAAGGACTACACGCAATCAGGTGCCATGGCGAAATTATACGCTGCAGATATGGCAATGAGAAATACCGTTGAAGCTGTTCAAGTTCATGGAGGCAACGGGTTTGTAAAAGAATACCATGTTGAAAGATTGATGAGGGATGCAAAAATCACTCAGATCTATGAAGGTACCTCAGAGATCCAAAAGATCGTGATTTCAAGGTCAATACTACATTAATTAAAGGATGAGATTAAAAGTACTGATCACCGGGGGGACGGGAGCAGTTGGAAGTCAACTTTGTGATTTTCTGACTAAACAAGATATTGAAGTCAGTATTTTAAGTCGGAGAAAACGTGATAATTCCAAATACAAAACTTATTTGTGGGATCACGAAGCTTTTCTTATCGACAACAATGCATTCACTGATTGTGACTATATCATTCATTTAGCTGGTGCAGGCATAGCCGATAAAAGGTGGACCGAAAGTAGGAAAAAAGAGATTCTTGACAGCAGGGTAAAATCAACAAACTTTTTGTACAAGGTACTTTCAAAGCTGGATCACAATGTGAAGGGGATTATATCAGCATCGGCCGTAGGCTATTACGGTCAAACCACGACAAGCAAAATTTTCAAAGAAGATGATCAACCCGGGAATGACTTTGTTGCTCATGTCTGTAAAGCATGGGAGGAATCGGTCAATCAATTTAAAAATCTGGGGCTCAGAACAGTCAATCTAAGAATAGGGATCGTTTTGATGAAAGAAGGAGGTGCCCTTGAAAAAATGGCACAACTTTTTTATTGGAATTTGGGATCAGCTCTTGGAAATGGAAAACAGATCATTCCCTGGATCCACATTATGGACCTCAATCAAATTATTTTACAAGCCATCGAAACACCTGAAATGGAAGGGGCCTATAATTGTTGTGCACCCGACCCAGCAAGTAATGCTGAATTCTCCAATGAAATTGCATCAGCCTTGGGCAAAAGTATTTGGTTACCAAAAGTTCCTGCTGTGGCTTTAAGACTAATTCTAGGTAGAAGGGCTGTACTTCTGACAGAAGGAAGTAGCGTTTCAGCAGAGAAGATTTTGCAAACAAATTATAAGTTTAAATACCAAAATCTAAGGTCAGCATTGATGAATCTTTTGGGCTCCAAAGCATAGATAACTGTTTGGAAATTATCAATATTTATAGCTCTAATTAAGGAATCCACACTTTTTGTAACACTAAAATTGTAATTTTACATTTCTTCTTTGGTTTAACACTTTTCTTTGATTTTTATCTATGAATTTCGCTATTTTTGTGAAAATTTACTAATTATGGCGTACGAAAAGCAAGGGGTATATTTACCGGAATTTGAGCATGATAATTGTGGAGCAGGTTTCATTTGTAGTCTGAATGGAGAAAAAACCAATAGCATTATACATGATGCTCTTGAAATACTTATAAAACTCGAACATAGAGGAGCTGTAAGTGCTGATGGTAAAACAGGGGATGGAGCTGGAATTCTGATAGAGATTCCTCATAAATTTTTTCAAAAAGCCTGTGACTTTGAATTGCCTGAACAAAGAGAATATGCAGTTGGGATGGTATTCTTACCAAAAGGAATTAACCAATACACATACTGTGTTGACGTCTTAGAAAAAGAAATCAAAAATCAAGGGCTGGAAGTTTTAGGTTGGAGAAAAGTACCTGTTAACCCCGAGCATCTTGGACGAATTGCAGAATCGACAGAACCATTTATACAGCAGATTTTTGTTGGGAAAAATGGACAAGAAATGTCAGATTTAGCTTTTAACGCCAAAGTTTATGCTGCTAGAAAAATTGCAGAGCATAAAATAAGTGAGTCAAAATTAAAACATGCACGTCAATTTTATATTCCAAGTTTCTCAACAACAACACTTATCTACAAAGGATTATTAATTCCTGAAGACATCAGAAACTATTATTCAGATTTGTCTGATCACGATCTTGTTACCAGACTCGCTTTGGTTCATCAGCGTTTTTCTACCAATACCGCGCCCTCATGGGACCTGGCTCAACCATTTAGGTTTATGTGTCACAATGGAGAGATCAATACCTTAAGAGGAAACGTGAGTCGTATGAAAGCGAGAGAGGAGCTTATGAAGAGTGATCTTTTTGGTGATGATATCAAAAAACTATATCCAATTATCATTGAAAAGAAATCTGATTCTGCTTCAATGGATATGGCAGTCGAATTATTATTAATGACCGGACGTTCCTTACCTGAAGTGATGATGATGCTGGTCCCTGAAGCATGGGAGAAAGACAATACCATGTCTGATGAAAAAAAGGCCTTTTATGAATACAATTCTTGCATCATGGAGCCTTGGGATGGACCTGCTTCAGTTCCGTTCACAGATGGAAATTATATCGGTGCACTGCTCGATAGAAACGGACTAAGACCTTCCCGTTTTACAGTAACGAAAGGCGGTTATGTGATCATGTCATCAGAAATTGGTGTTTTGGACATAAAGCCTGAGGACGTTGTAAGACATGGTAGACTTGAACCAGGGAAAATGTTCCTTGTTGATATGAATGCCGGGAAGATAATTGAAGATGAGGAAGTAAAAAATGAAGTCACTAAAAAACATCCTTACAGAAAATGGCTCAATGAGAATTTATTGCCACTGGCAAATGTTCCGTACACTGGTAACAAATGCCCTATTGAACTCACGCCTTACAAAACAAGACAAAGGATGTTTGGTTATACGATGGAAGACATTGATACCATTATAAAACCGATGAGTAAAAGCGGTAAGGAAGCCTTAGGCTCCATGGGAATTGATACGCCGCTTGCTGTACTTTCAGACAAACATCAGTTATTGTATAATTACTTTAAGCAGTTATTTGCACAGGTAACCAATCCACCACTTGACGGAATCAGAGAAGAGATCATTACTGATATTAGCCTTGCTATTGGTGAGGACAGAAATATATTTACGACTTCTGCCGATCATTGTAAGAAATTAAAGATCCAGAATCCTGTGATCTCAAATGACGATTTGGATAAAATTAAAAACATTGATCATCCAGACTACAAAGCATTTGAGATTCCTATGCTTTATGATATCAAACGCGGTTTGAATGCACTTGAAAAGGCGCTCAACCAGATCGTTGAAAAAGCCTCTAAGGTAGTTGATGAAGGTTATAATATTGTAATTCTGACTGATCGAGGAGCGGATAAAATCAATGGCCCGATTCCTGCACTTCTGGCTTGTTCATTTCTTCATCATTCTTTAAATGATGCCAAGAAAAGATCGAAATTTGGAATCATAATCGAATCTGCTGAACCTCGTGAACCACATCATTTTGCAACGCTTTTCGGATATGGTGCCAGCGCCATCAATCCATATATGGTGAACGAGATCATCCGTGAAAAGGTAAATTCAGGAAGTATTCCTGGAATAGATGCTGAAGAAGCAGTTCAAAATTTCAACAAGGCCATAGGAAAAGGAATTCTGAAAATCATGAACAAGATTGGAATATCTACACTTCATTCTTACAGAGCTTCGCAGATTTTTGAAATTTTAGGGCTAAATTCAAAATTTACAAATAAATACTTTCCGAACACACCATCAAGAATTGAGGGTATCGGATTATATGAGATCGAAAGAGAGATTTCTAAACGTCATAAAAATGCCTTTTTCAATAACAAGATTGACAAAAATCTTAAATTGGATATCGGTGGAGATTACAGGTGGAGAAGAACCGGAGAAAGACATATGTTTAATCCAACCACTGTATCTAAATTACAGCAGGCTGTTCGATCGAATAATACAGATAGCTATGCTGAATATTCAAACATGATCAATAAACAAAATGAAAATCTGATGACACTCAGAGGCATGTTTGAATTTCAAAACCTTGACCCTATTCCTTTGGAAGAAGTAGAGCCTTGGACCGAGATCGTAAAACGCTTCAAAACCGGAGCCATGTCTTACGGATCGATCAGTAAGGAAGCGCATGAAAATCTTGCCATCGCCATGAATAGAATTGGCGGGAAAAGTAACTCTGGTGAAGGTGGTGAAGACGTTAACCGATTTAGAAAAGATTTAAACGGTGATAGTCGAAACAGTGCCATTAAGCAAGTTGCATCCGGTAGGTTTGGTGTTTCGAGTAACTACCTGACCAATGCCCAGGAAATACAGATCAAAATGGCTCAGGGTGCCAAGCCCGGTGAAGGTGGGCAGTTACCCGGAGAAAAAGTTTTTCCGTGGATTGCTGAAGTGAGAAATTCCACTCCTTATGTAGGATTGATTTCACCACCTCCACATCACGATATTTATTCAATTGAGGATTTATCTCAGTTGATCTTTGACCTAAAGAATGCCAATCGAGAAGCAAGAATCAATGTAAAACTTGTATCAGAAGTGGGTGTTGGAACAATTGCTGCAGGTGTTGCGAAAGCTAAGGCGGATGTAATTCTTGTATCAGGATTTGATGGTGGAACAGGAGCCTCTCCCCTAACTTCATTAAAACATGCTGGATTACCTTGGGAACTAGGTGTTGCTGAAGCACAACAAACACTGGTATTAAATGACCTGAGAAGTCGAGTGGTTTTGGAATGTGACGGTCAGTTAAAAACCGGTCGAGATGTAGCCATCGCTTGTTTATTGGGAGCAGAAGAATTTGGATTTGCCACTGCACCGCTGGTGGCCTCAGGTTGTATCATGATGAGGAAATGTCATTTGAATACCTGTCCTGTAGGAATTGCAACCCAGGATCCTGAGTTGAGAAAGAACTTCAAAGGAACACCGGAGCATGTTATTAATTTTATGTATTTCGTTGCCGAAGAACTAAGGGCCATTATGGCATCCTTAGGATTCAGAACTCTCGAAGAAATGATTGGTCAGTCTCAAAAGATCAATACAAAAACAGCGATTGAGCACTACAAAGCACAAGGTCTTGACTTATCTGGCATTTTGTATCAGCCTTCTGACTATCATGAAAAAGTGATCAGAAATACGGAAAAACAACATCATGAAATAGACCATGCGATAGATTTCCAAATTATTCAGGATGCTCACCCGGCAATTTATCGAAAAGAAAAAATGCAATTGAGTTACCCTATTTCAAACACGGATAGATCCGTGGGTGCGATTATCAGTAATGAGATTTCGAAGATCTACGGGGCAAATGGCTTGCCAAGTAATACGCTTCAGATTAATTTTACGGGTTCAGCAGGTCAAAGTTTTGGTGCATTTGCAACCAAAGGAATTACCTTGAACCTAGAGGGCAACACCAATGACTATCTCGGTAAAGGATTGTCTGGCGCGAAAATAATAGTCAAAAAACCCGAAAAGGCGACATTTATAGCAGATAAGAATATCATTATTGGTAACGTCTGTTTTTACGGAGCCACTAAAGGTGAGGCTTATATAAATGGAGTTGCAGGAGAGCGTTTTTGTGTAAGAAATTCTGGAATTACAGCCGTCGTTGAGGGTGTTGGTGATCATGGTTGCGAATATATGACTGGTGGAAAGGTTGTCATTATCGGTAAAACCGGAAGAAACTTTGCGGCAGGTATGAGCGGTGGTATTGCATATGTTTATGACCCTGACAAAAAATTTGTCAGTGGCTTGTGTAATATGGAAATGGTAGAACTTGAAAAACCTTCTGTTGCAGATGCTCAGGAATTATTTGAGCTGATACAA
>JAAESS010000120.1 GCA_024229195.1 Flavobacteriales bacterium
CTTATAATTTTAAATTTTAACCAAATGAAAAATTATATCTGTAAACTTTTACTAAGTATATCATTTTTCACGGTATCTTGTACTGATGTGATTGATCTAGAAGTACCTGAGGCTCCACCAAGACTTGTTATAGAAGCATCTATTGACTGGATAAAAGGAACTACAGGTCAGCAACAAACAGTAAAGCTAAGTACTTCTACTCCATTTTTTGACAACCTTCAGGAAACGCCAGTGAAAGGAGCCATTGTCAAAGTAACAAATGATAGTGATCAACAAGAGGTACTCTTTATAGATCAGAATAATGGAGATTATAAAACAGATGAATTTGTTCCGGTTATCGGCCAATCTTATACCTTAGAAATCATTTATGATGATGAAACATACCTCGCATCTGAGACGATGACATCTGTTTCTGAGATCACCTCTGTTTATCAATCCAGAGAAAACGGTTTTGATAAAGAGGCTCTCGAAGTGAATATTGATTTTAATGACCCTAATGATATTCCCAACTTTTATTTGACCAAATTCCAAAGAAGAGGAGATTTACTTCAAACAATATTTGATGTAAAGGACGAGTTTACAGATGGCAATAAAATATCTATCTTTTATGAAAAATTAAATAATGAAGATACTGGTGAAACTGAATTTGTACCAGGTGATATCGTTGACATATCTCTTTTAGGAATATCTGAGCCATATTATAATTATATTAAATTACTGATTCAACAATCCGGAGCACAGGGAGGTCCGTTTAGCACCACACCGGCAGAAATTAAAGGAAACTGTATCAATTTAGACAATCCTGACAACTATGCTTTTGGCTATTTTAGGCTTACCGAAGTAGATGAAAAGGTATATCTTTTTGAATAATAACAGATCTTTAAAGATCTAACAAACATTGTGAATAGAGTTTCAAAAATTATAACTGTACAAAATTCAAGTGGCTTTAAGAAAAAAGCACTTCAGTGGGCGCAGCAATTTGAGGAAGTCGTTTATTTAGAATCAAATTCCGATTTTCAAATCAGTAAGCAACAATATAAAGATTATGACGCTGTTTTGGCCCTTGGCGCACAGAAAAGTCTTTCTACCAGCTATAATAATGCATTTCAGAAATTAAAACAATTTCAAAATCAATCTCAGGATTTTATTTTTGGACACTTAAATTATGATCTAAAAAATGATATCGAAGAGCTTTCATCTTCGCATGATGATGAAATAGAATTTCCTGATCTGTATTTTTTTCAGCCTAAAAAGATATTTCTGTGGAGAGACAATCAGCTTGATGTGCGCTATCTCAGAGACTATGAGAAAGAAATTGAGCTGGATCTTAAAACTATAAATGAATATTCGCTGTGCAAACGATCAGGGTCTCAAGATCCAGATATTCGAAAAAAAATATCCAAAAAATCTTATTTTAAAAAGGTTGCCAACATCCTTGAACATATACATCGGGGAGATATTTATGAAGTTAATTTTTGCCAGGAATTCTATGCCAATAATGTGCTGATTGACCCTGTTTTAGTTTATCAAAAACTCAATGATATTTCTCACGCTCCATTCGCCAGTTTTGTAAAAATGCAGGATAAGTTTCTCCTTTGCTCATCTCCTGAAAGGTTTGCCAAAAAACAGGATAACAAGATCATCGTGCAGCCCATTAAAGGCACTGCAAGAAGAATTGAAGATACTGAGCAAGATCAGCTGCTGGCTAAAAATTTATCAAATGATCCGAAAGAGAGAGCAGAGAATATTATGATCGTTGATCTTATCAGAAATGATCTTTCCAAATCTGCTACAAAAGGAAGCGTTAAAGTAGAAGAATTATGCGAGGTCTATTCTTTTAAGCAAGTGCATCAGCTTATATCAACCGTGAGTAGCGAGTCGAATAAAAACATACATGCAGTAGATATTATTAAGGATCTTTTCCCCATGGGAAGTATGACAGGTGCCCCAAAAATTTCTGCAATGAAGATCATCGAAGAAGAGGAAGAAACCAAAAGAGGCCTTTATTCAGGAGCTGTTGGCTATTTTAGTCCTGAGGGTGATTTCGATTTTAATGTGGTTATCAGAAGTATACTTTATAATGCTTCAAATAAATATGCCTCTTTCTCGGTTGGAAGCGCTATCACATCTCTTTCAGTGATTGAAAATGAATATGAGGAATGTTTGCTTAAGGCAAAGGCTTTAAAAGAAGCACTGAAAAATTAACAATCGTCTGAATAGTTGTCAATTCTGATTTTGCAACCACACTGCTACCTTTTACTTCAGCCAGAATACTTTGAGTTTTTATGTTTTATGAATATTGGCCTTTTTCATTTTGGCTTTTATTCTGTCTAATCCCAAATTTCCAACACTTCCAATATGAGTGTGAACTACTTTTTTATCTGGAACAAAACCTCCTTTTACTACCTTTCCACCAACAATCTTATAGGCATCTCTAAATGGAACCCCTTCCTGAACGAGCTTATTCACCTCCTCAACTGTAAAGAGATAATCGTAAATTTTTTGATCTACAATATTTTTATTAACCTCGATATTACTCAAGGCAAAAGTAAACATTTCCAAACAGGACTTTAAACTCTGGATACTGGGTATCAATCCTTCTTTTAACAATTGCAGATCTCTGTGATATCCACTGGGTAAATTATTGGAAATCATTATAAGTTCAAAAGGTAAGGCTTGAATCTTATTACATTTTCCTCTTATCAATTCAAATACATCTGGATTCTTTTTATGAGGCATGATACTGGAACCTGTTGTCAATTCATCCGGAAAAGAAACAAATCCAAAATTCTGACTCATGTACAAACAGATATCCATAGCAAATTTCGAGAGTGTCGCAGCTACAGAACTCATGGCGAATGCAACTGTTTTTTCAGTTTTACCTCTACTCATCTGAGCAGCCACTGAATTTATCTTTAATTCACTAAACTCCATCTCAGCGGTGGTATGGTCCCGATCAATCGGGAAGGAACTGCCGTATCCTGCTGCCGAACCCAAGGGGTTTTGATCAGTCACTCTGAAGGCGGCGTTCAACATGTAAATATCATCGATCAAACTTTCTGCATAAGCTGAGAACCACATCCCGAAAGATGATGGCATGGCAACCTGCAAATGAGTATAACCAGGTAATAAATTGTCTTTATGTGTGTCAGACAATTTCATCAAAAGATCAAAAAAACCAATGATCATTCCCCTTATCTCTTTGATTTCATCTCTTAAATACAAATGTACATCTACCAAAACCTGATCGTTTCGCGAACGCGCCGTATGTATCTTCTTTCCTGTATCTCCTAACTTTTCTGTCAGTAAAAATTCAACTTTTGAATGCACATCCTCAAAGGAATCCTCAATGACAAATTCACCTTTTTCAATCAAAGCTGTTATGGCTGCAAGTTCCCTCTCAACCTGTATCATTTCTTCTTCAGACAAAAGACCAATTTTATGAAGCATTTTGGCATGCGCTAAAGATCCAATTACATCGTATTTTGCAAGAACCAAATCCAGCTCTCTGTCATTCCCAACAGTAAATAAATCTATTTTTTTATCGGTACTAAATCCCTTATCCCATAATTTCATATCTGCTTATTTTTTGTCTCTTGCGAAACTATACTATTCCTTTTAAAATTTTTATATAAAGTTCAATTCCTTCATCTATTTCATTTTCATAGATAAACTCATCAGCCGTATGAGACCTCAATGAATCTCCTGGGCCTAGTTTTAAAGACGGACAGCTTAAATTTGACTGATCAGATAAAGTGGGTGACCCGTATACTTCTCTTCCCAGTGCCATTCCGGCTAAAACAACTGCATGATCTTTTGGAATTGATGAAGAATTTAAATTAAGAGATCTTTCCTTTACTTCAATATCAACATGCTCTTTTACAAGATCAAGTACTTCTTTATTCGAATACAGATCATTGACCCTTATATCAACTACAAAATGACAAGTAGAAGGCACCACGTTGTGCTGACTCCCTGCGTTAATTTGAGTAACAGTCATTTTGGTGTCATGTAAGGTTTCTGACACTTTTGGTAACTTGAAATTTTCAAACCATGAAATCGCTTCAATCGCTTTGTATATGGAATTATCTCCTCTTACGTGAGCCGCATGACCTGCCGTACCATGTGCATAACAATCAAGAACCAACAGACCTTTTTCTGCAATCGCCAACTGCATCAATGTGGGCTCCCCTATAATTGCAAAATCAATCTTAGGCATAATAGGTACCATAGAACGAATCCCGTTGCTCCCTGAATTTTCTTCTTCTGCAGAAGCCAGTAAGACCAAATTATACTTAAGATCTTTCTGTTTGTAATAATATATAAAGGTCGCAATCAGTGAAACAAGGCATCCACCGGCATCATTTGAACCCAGCCCATAAATCTTACCATCAATTACTTCGGCCTGATGCGGATCTTTAGTGTACCCCTTATTTGGCTTAACCGTATCGTGGTGAGAATTTAAAAGAATTGTAGGTTTGGATGCATCAAAATGTTCATTTTGGGCCCATATATTATGTACTTCTCTCTGAAAAGACACTTGATATTCATTTAAAAAGCTTTCAATAAGCAAAGCTGTCTGGTCTTCCTCTCCAGAAAATGAAGGAGTATTAATCAGATCTATCAATAATTGTTTGGCTCTAATCCCAAGTTTATCTATCATAACATCAAGGTTGTGTGTTTTAAATTCATATCCGAAACGAGCGCAGGATTTCCAATATGAACCTTGTGAACACCACCTTGCAGGGCATCAAAACAATTTTCCATTTTTGGCAGCATTCCTTCAGCAATGACCCCGCTATTTTTTAGTAACTCATACTTATTTTTATCAATTTGTTGAATGACAGAGTCATCATCTTCTACTTGTTGAAGTACCCCGTTCTTTTCAAAACAATATACCAATTCCACCTCAAAATCATGTGAAAGTTCTTTGGCCAGTTCAGCAGCAATGGTATCAGCATTGGTATTCAAAAGTTGTCCTTTTTTGTCATGAGTAATAGCAGAAAATACAGGCACGAGACCTCCATTCAGAAACAAGCCTATAGTTTTACCCTCAACCAGATCAATATCACCGGCAAAGCCATAATCAATATCCTTTACAATTCGCTTATGTGCCTGAATCAAATTGGCATCTGCCCCTGAAAGTCCCAGAGCATTACAGTCTGAATTTTGCAATTTTGCCACAATTTTTTTATTCAACAAGCCTGCATAGACCATGGTAACGATTTCTAAATTTGCCTCGTCTGTAACACGTCTTCCTCCAATCATTTTAGGTTCTAAACCTAATGAGTCTGCTATTTCGGTGGCTTTTCTTCCCCCACCATGAACAAGTACTTTTAAACTATCCAGCTTGGCAAAATCATGAACAAATGCATCCAGTTGCGCTGAATCATTGATCACATTTCCTCCTATTTTTACAATTTTCAATTGCTTTTTCATCAGCCAGTTTTATGAGTCTTATTTGAGATTTTCAAGTATTTTCTTCAACACGGTCTGTGCAGAAAAAGTTCTGTTATTTGCCTGTTCGATCACCAATGAATTGCCATGATCCAAAACACTATCTTCAACAACCATATTTCTTCTCACAGGTAAACAATGCATAAATCTGGCATCATTGGTCAGTGCCATTTTAGCAGCACTGATTGTCCAGGAAGGATCTTTGGATATAACTTTACCATATTGATCGAAAGAACTCCAGTTTTTGGTATAAATATAGTCTGCTCCCTCAAATGCTTTAGCCTGATCGTGTTCTATCCTTGTGGTTCCTGTAATTTCAGGATCTAATTCATATCCTTTAGGATGTGTGATCACGAAATCTGCTTCTTGCTTTTGCATCATTTCAACAAAGGAATTTGCAACAGCATGGGGTAAGGCTTTTGGATGTGGTGCCCAGGACAAAACAACTTTAGGTTTTCGACCTTCTAATCTTTTTTTATCTTCTTCAAGCGTAATAGCATCTGCCAGTGCCTGTAAAGGATGCCCAACTGAACTTTCCATATTGACAATGGGCACCGAGGCATACTTGGCGAATCCGTTCAATACAATTTCTGCCTTGTCTTTTTCCTTATCTTCTAAAGAGGCAAAAGCTCTGATGGCAATGATATCACAAAATTGAGATATGACTTGAGCTGCCTCTTTGATATGTTCAGATTTTCCCTGATCCATAATGATCCCATCCTCATATTCAAGAGCCCAACCTTCCTTGTCAAAATTCATAACCATGGTAGTCATTCCAAGATTTTGTGCCGCTTTTTGGGTACTTAACCTCGTTCTTAAGCTAGGGTTAAAAAACAATAAACCTATGGTTTTATCTTTACCTAAATCTTTAAAAGATAAAGGTTTACTCTTCAATTCTATGGCGTCTGAAACCCATTCAGTAATAGAATCTATGTCTTTAACTGATAAATAATTCATGATTGATCATTTAATATTTTAGTAAATGGTATTTGCTGCTTCATCGCTTTGATCATAAAATTATCTCCAATACCATTTACGATCCAAGTTTCTATTTTTTCTTTCTTTAGTATTTCAGCAGCTTCTATCTTTGACAACATACCTCCGGTTCCCTGTGAACTTTTGCCTTCAACAATTTCATTGTGAAGTTCCTCTATATCACTTACTTCGCTTATTGTTGTTTTTTTATCATTGTCAATACTATTCTTCGTATATATTCCATCTGTATTTGTCGCGATGATCACGAGATCTGCCTGGATCAATCCAGCTGTTAAGGCCGCCAGTTTATCATTATCCCCAAATTGAATTTCATCCGTTGCAACGGTATCATTTTCATTGATAATCGGAATATATTGGTTGTCTAACAAAACATTGATCGTGTTTACAATATTCTCTTTTGACTTTTCACGATTAAAATCAGCATAGGACAGCAAACACTGGGAGGTAAGCAATCCCAACTCTCTGAAATTCTCCTGAAAGATACGCATAAGATGAGGCTGTCCAATTGCAGCTAAGGCCTGTTTTACATTGATTTCCCTTCCACTTGATTCCAACTTAACAAATTGTTTGGCCACTGCAATAGCACCTGAACTTACAATAACGAATTCATATTCATCATGCATCTCTGCGATCTGTCTGCCAATATCTTCTATCTTACCCCTCGAGATCTGATGCGTCTCTTTGGTCAAGGTATTGGTACCTATTTTGAGAAGTACTCTCTTTTTACCTGATCTGCCCATTCCCATATACATACCATTTATTAGTTACTAAATGCTGCAGACCAATAGGTCCTCTTTGATGTAATTTATCAGTGCTAATGGCCAATTCACCTCCCAAACCAAACTGAAAACCATCTGTAAATCTTGTCGATGCATTGTGATATACTGCGGCTGCATCAACAGAACTCATAAAGACCTGCGCCTCAACACTATTTTTAGTGATGATGGATGCTGAATGCCCACCTCCATATTTATTGATCATGGCTATTGCTTGCTCATTGGAATCAACGGATCCTATGAGAATTTTATAATCCAGAAATTCCTCATACCAGACTTCATTCCCGGATACAGCCTCAACTCCTTCAAATTCTTCCATCTGAGCACCCAAAATTTTCACTTTGAACTCCTGTAATTTCTGAATCAAATCACGAATAAATTCATTATATCCAGGCAATTCTTTATTGATTATCACCTTGTCCAAAGCATTGCAGGCAGAAATTTTAGCTGTTTTTGCATTTATAATGATCTGCATGGCCTTTTTTTGATCAGCCTCTTTGGCAACATATACAAAATTATTACCTCTGCCACTCACGATCACCGGACAAGTTGCGTGCTCTTTTACAAATGCAATCAGTTTTTC
>JAAESS010000121.1 GCA_024229195.1 Flavobacteriales bacterium
AGAGGAACTTGATAATGTGTTTAGAATGAAGATCAAGTTTTTTGAAGAAAAAGCTTCTTTTAAACAGAAAATAAGAGTGCTCACAAGTGAAAAATTAAAGATAGAGGGTGTTCTGGAATTTATGGTTTGCGACGATACTTTCTGTCTCCCTCCTACCGAAGTCGATTTTAGTTTTGAACTTCAGGGAACCGCCGGAGAGTTGACAAGTGACCTTGTTAGTGACCAACAAGACAATAGTTTTCTACAAAACACTGATGCTTTAGAAAAAGAGACCAAAAAAGAAACCAAAGAAGAGGCACAGGAAATTGTTGGTAAAACCAAGCAAGAAAAAAAGAAAAGTCTCTGGACCTTATTTATTTTAAGCTTTTTTGCAGGATTTGCAGCTCTTTTAACACCTTGTGTGTTTCCAATGATTCCGATGACGGTAAGCTTCTTTACCAAACAAAGTAAAACCAAAGCCATCGGTATTCGAAACGCCATTCTTTTTGGGGTTTCCATCGTATTTTTATACGTATTGCTCGGAACGGTAGTGACTTCTGTTTTTGGTGCTGATTCACTAAATGCATTGTCGACCAATGTCTGGTTCAACCTGATCTTCTTTTTATTACTGATCATTTTTGCCGTTTCTTTTCTTGGCGCATTTGAAATTACATTACCAAGTTCTTGGGGGACTAAAGTTGATTCTCAGGCTGACAGAGGTGGGCTGATCGGAATTTTCTTTATGGCATTAGCGCTTGCAATTGTTTCGTTTTCATGTACGGGTCCAATTGTGGGTACAGCCCTTGTCGCAGCAGCAGCACAGGGAGGAACTGCTCCGGTCATTAGTATGCTTGGATTCTCATTGGCCATAGCGCTGCCCTTTTCCGTATTTGCAGCTTTTCCGGGTTGGATGAACTCTTTACCTAAATCAGGTGGCTGGCTCAATACAGTTAAAGTATTTTTAGGGTTCTTGGAATTGGCACTGGCTTTTAAATTCTTATCAAATGCTGATCTTGTTTTACAAGGGCACTGGCTGGAGAGAGAAGTTTTTATCGCGATCTGGATTACCATATTTGGCGCACTGGCACTATATCTGTTTGGCAAGATCAAATTACCGCATGATTCTGACCTTCCATATATTTCAGTGGGAAGATTGAGTCTTGGACTAGTAGTCATGACATTTACGATTTATATGATCCCCGGGCTTTGGGGCGCTCCTTTGAAATTGATCAGCGGCTTTCCACCACCTATGCATTACAGCGAGTCATCGTATGGTGTAGGATATACCAAGCTAAGCGAAGCCGGAATGGGAGCTCAACTTGAAATACCGCAAGGAGCCCATTTAGGGCCACATGACATTATTTCCTTTTTGGATTATGAGAAAGGAATGGCTTATGCAAAAAAGGTGAACAAACCGGTGATGATTGATTTTACTGGTCATGCCTGTGTGAACTGCCGAAAAATGGAGGAGAGAGTCTGGTCGGATTCCAGAGTGTTACAAGTATTAAAAAATGATATTGTACTTATTTCCTTATATGTTGATGACAAAAGAGCACTTCCTGAAGATCAGCAATACACATCAACGATCGACGGAAAAAAAGTTAAGACTATAGGTAAAAAATGGAGTGAATTTCAGATCAATAAGTACAAGGCCAATGCGCAACCATATTATGTATTGCTTGACCTTAATGGTGAAAATCTGAATGAATATTCAGCGTATAATCCAGATGTTAAAGACTATCTGTCATGGCTCCAGGAAGGTATAGGAAATTTTAAGCCGGAAGGTAAATAATAAATTGGTACGTAATTTGATATGTTAGTTGGCGCTGCATTGCTCAAATCAAGACCGATGAAAATATCAAGTATGTACAGGGGTTTTTTTATCGTATTTCTCTTTTTTTCTGTCTATTCTAATAGTCAAAGCAATTCCCATTCCTTTAAAAACGGAGAATACTTAAAATATAAGATCCATTATGGTCTTTTAAATGCAGGCTTTGCCTCAGTGGAATTGGAAAAAAGTGACCAATCGAACGATTCTTTGTTTCATGCCATTGGTTTGGGCTGGACCACAGGAATGGTCGGTTTTGTATTTCCGGTAGAGGATCGTTACGAAAGCTACTTTTCATCAAAAGATTTAAAACCAAATCACTTCATTAGAAAAGTGAATGAAGGAGGGTATACTCAAGATAAAGAGATCTTTTTTGATTTTGCTTCAAATCAGGCCAAAGAAATCAATCATAAAAAAGACACAGAAAAATCCTTTTTCATTCAAAACGATGTGCAGGATATGATATCTTCCTTTTACTATATGAGAAATGTGGATTTCGAAACCTTGAGGCAAAACGATTCGATTTCTGTCAATATGTTTTTCGACGGAAAGATGAATCCCATGAAATTGGTTGTTCTGGGAAGAGAAACAATCAAAAGTAAGTTTGGTGAGATCAAAACTATTAAAGTAAGACCCTTAGTACTTAAAGGCAGGGTTTTTAAAGATGAAGAGAATGTAACGCTTTGGGTTAGTGACGACCTCAACAAAATACCTGTTAAAATCAAGGCTTCCTTACTTGTGGGTGCGGCAAAAGCAGAATTAGTTGAGTATGAAGGATTAGTTCATCCTTTTCCATAAATTTTTAACGAATCTTAGTATTGTTTATTTATCAAATTCGATAAATTTGCAGCGTTGTTAGAAAATAATTCAAACGTGAGGAAAAACATTGTACTTGTTCTAGGATTGATCCTTTTTTATTCTTGTCAAAAAGAAACAAAAGAATTATCTGAAATTGATTCAGTAGAAGAGTCAAAGCCAGTGATCATTGAAGAGTTTGGATACATTTTAAACAATTACAAAGTCACTAAAGACACGATCAGGAGTGGTGAAAGTTTTGGAGAAATTCTTGACCGGCACCATGTTGAATATCCTGAAATTTATAAAATTGCAGCTTCCGCCAGAGATACCTTTGACATCAGAAAACTGCGTGCAGGCAAACCTTACACGATCCTCGCCAAAAATGATTCTACAGAAAGAGCTCAGGTGTTTATTTATCAGCCGAATAAAGTAGAATATCTTATTGTAGATTTTAGAGACTCTGTTCAAACCAAATTTGGACGAAAAGAGGTAAAAATAGTTGAAAAATCAGCATCAGGGATCATTCAAAGCTCACTATCAGAAGCCATTGAAAGTCAAAACTTAAATTATATCCTCGCTCATGAAATGAGTGATATTTATGCCTGGACCATTGACTTTTTTCATTTACAAAAAGGAGATCGGTTCAAATTGATCTATGAAGAAAAATATATCAATGATACGATTCCTGTTGGGATAGGAAATATTAAGGCTGCTTATTTTGTTCATAAAGATAACCCTATTTATGCCTTTAATTTCATCACTGATTCAACTAAAAATATCAATGATTATTATGATGATAAGGCCAAAACTTTAAGAAGGCAGTTTTTAAAATCGCCCATTAAATTCAGTAGAATTTCCTCTAGATATAATCTGAAGAGACGAATCAAACTTTATGGCAATAGAATTAGGGCTCATAAGGGTACTGATTTTGCTGCTAATGTTGGGACTCCAATCATGAGTACAGCCAACGGAACAGTTGTTGCTTCGCGATACAAGGGAGGAAACGGCAACTATGTTAAAGTCAGACACAATTCTACATACAGCACCCAGTATTTACACATGAAAAAGAGAGCCGTGAAAAAAGGTGATTATGTAAAGCAAGGTGATGTAATAGGATATGTTGGAATGACAGGAAATACTTCCGGTCCACATGTTTGCTATAGGTTTTGGAAAAATGGGAAACAAGTGGATCCTTTCAGACAGAAACTTCCGTCAGCCGAACCAATAAAGGAGCATTTAAAGGATGACTATTTTGTGTATATCGCTCCTTTAAAAAAGCAACTTGATGCTGTGCCGGATCGTTATCTGGAAACAGACGTTGCCTCAAACTAACCAATAGATTAAAAATACTAAACCATAAAAATCATGTCTCTAATCAATATCAACCCAACGAAGACGACTTCTTGGAAAGAACTCATAAAACACTATGAAGAGATCAAAGATGTTCAAATGAAATCTTTATTTCTTGAAGATAGTGATAGAAAACATAAAATGTCATTACAATTTGAGGATCTCAATTTCGATTTTTCAAAAAACCGCATGACAGAAGAAACCTTAGATCTTTTGACTAAGCTTGCGGAAGAATCTAAACTAGATGACGCCATTAAAAAGTATTTTGGTGGTGATAAGATCAATGTAACCGAAAACAGAGCTGTTTTGCATACGGCTTTGAGAAATATTGATCCAAAACCGATACTTGTAAATGGCCATGATATTATGCCGGAGGTCAATCAAACCCTGGACAAAATTAAGGGGTTTACAAATCAGGTTGTTTCTGGTGAATTCAAAGGCTATTCAGGAAAACCGTTTACAGATATAGTAAATATTGGTATTGGAGGGTCTGACCTGGGGCCAAACATGGTGGTTGATGCACTTCATTATTATAAAAATCACCTCAAAACTCATTTTGTTTCAAATATTGATGGCGATCATGTGTCTAAGGTTTTAAAAGAACTCAACCCTGAAACAACTTTATTTGTTATTGTTTCAAAAACCTTTACAACTCAAGAAACTCTTACAAATTCAGAAACGATTAAAAAATGGTTTTTGCAATCTGCAACAGAGAATGATATTCAATACAATTTTGTGGCAGTATCCACCAATTTAGAAAAAGTAAAAGCCTTTGGTATTGATGAAGACAATATTTTTACAATGTGGAATTGGGTTGGAGGTAGATATTCTCTTTGGAGTGCGGTTGGATTAACGATAAGTCTGGCAATTGGATTTGACAATTTCAGAAAATTTCTTGACGGTGCCTATGCCATGGACCAACATTTCAAAAACACTAAATTTCGAAATAATATCCCTGTAATTCAAGCAATGATCAGTATTTGGTACAATAACTTCTTTGGTTCAGAGTCTGAAGTAGTTATTCCATACACACAGTACTTAGAAAAACTTGCCCCTTTTTTACAACAGCTTTCAATGGAAAGTAATGGAAAATCCGTTGACCGTAATGGTGAAAAAGTTGATTACCAAACAGGAAATATCATATGGGGGAATACCGGAACCAATGTGCAACATGCATTTATGCAACTGGTTCATCAAGGAACGAAATTAATACCTGTTGATTTTATTGGTTTTGAAGAGTCATTGTATGGCAACAAGGACCATCATCAAAAATTAATGGCTAATTTCTATGCGCAGGCCGAAGCTTTATTTGCCGGAAAAACAGCAGAGGAAGTTCATCTTGACATGAAATTTACAGGTGACTCACAAAAAATAAATGCTTTACTTCCTTTTAAGGTTTTCGAAGGAAATAGACCATCAAATGCATTTTTAATCAAAAAACTTGATCCAAGAACCCTTGGAGCACTGATTTCCAGTTATGAACATAAAACTTTTGCGCAAGGAATAATATGGAATATCTATAGTTTTGATCAATTTGGGGTAGAATTAGGCAAAGAATTAGCCAATAAATTATTAGTTAAATAAATTGTTAAATTCTGTTAAAAGAAATAATTGTTTTTTAACATACCATTATGATATTTTAAGTAGTTTTGCAACAGTTATTAACTCAAATTAAACCACTTATGAATACATTTCAAAAGTTTACAACTGTTGTCTTATTCTTACTTTCAACAGTTATTTATTCCCAAACTACTGTTACAGGAACTGTTACGGATAACGCGGGTTACTTACCGGGAGCGACTATTCTCGAGAAAGGAACTACAAACGGAACCACTTCTAATTTTGAAGGAACGTTTAGTCTGGATGTTGGTTCAGAATCCGGAGAGATAGAAATATCTTATTTAGGATATGTTACAGTAACTATTTCTTACTCTGGAGCAACAGACGTTGGAACAATTACGCTTCAAGAAGATGCTGATTCTCTTGAGGAGGTAGTTCTTGTTGGAACAGGTGTAATTGATTTAGCTGAAGGAAGAAAAACGCCTATTGCGGTTTCTACAATTAAAGCAAAAGAGATTCAAGACAAAATTGGTGCTCAAGATGTAACAATGGCCTTGGTAAATACGCCTTCTGTATATGTTGCTGGTCAAGCCGGAGGTTATGGAGATTCAAGAATAGCCGTAAGGGGTTTTGGTCAAGATAATACAGCTTACCTATTAAACGGACAACCTATCAACGGAATGGAAGATGGTAAAATGTACTGGTCGAACTGGTCCGGTATGTCAGACATCGCAAATGTTATTCAAACACAACGTGGTTTAGGATCATCTAAACTCGCTATCTCATCAGTTGGGGGTACAACAAACTTTGTAACGAAATCAACTGACAAAAGAGAAAGTGGATTTGGTCACTTTGGTGTTGCCAACAACAATTATTTCAAAACAACTATTGCTTACAATAGCGGTAGATCACAAAATGGATGGGGAGCAAGTGTTATGTTCTCTCATTGGCAAGGTGATGGTTACAACGAAGGAAACAAAGGACAAGGGCAGAATTATTTTATCTCAATTGGATATCAAGCCAATGAAAGACATAATTTCAACTTCTTGTTAACTGGTGCCCCACAATGGCATGACCAGAACTTCACCAAAAAACTTGAAGATTACGAAACTTATGGTGACAGATACAATAACAACTGGGGTACTTATCAAGGTAAGTACATGACAGAAAGAAGAAACTTCTATCACAAGCCTGTTATGAACCTAAACTGGGATTTTGCTATCAACGAATCATCAAATTTATCAACTGTTCTTTACGCCTCTTGGGGTAGAGGTGGTGGAACCGGAAACCGTGGTAAACGTATTCGTACAGATGAAGGTTATATTGACTATGATGCTATTTACGCATTTAACGAAAGCGTTCCAAATGGTGAAGGAGGTTATTTTGCTGCTGGTGGTGGTTATGTGACTCGTTCTTCTGTAAACTCTCATAGCTGGTATGGTGTTGTATCAAATTATGAGAAGAATTTCAATGATAACCTGACATTTAATGTTGGTATTGACTATAGATATTACTACGGATATCACCACAGGGTAGTTGAAAACTTCCATGGCTTATCGTCTTGGCAAGAAAATATCAGATTGAGAGATCAAAATAACAATCACGAAACTTATGGTTATTTTGGTACATACAAAAATGTAATTGCTACCGAAAATTATGATGCAGATCCATGGGCAGCTGTTACAGCTAAAGCGCCTGAGGATCAAAAAATAGCCTACAGTAATAACGAAAGAATTACCTACGGAGGATTGTTTTCACAGTTAGAATATGCAGACGAAAACTTTTCTGTATTCGTACAGGGTTCTATTTCAAATCAGAACCACCAAAGATTCGATTATTACCAATATGCTGATCAGGCCCTAATTGATGGTACATCAACTCAAAATGTTATTGATGAAGATACTGGACAGCCAGTTCCTTTACCAAGTAACATCGAACCAGGTGTTGACTCAGAAAAAGTAAGTAACTTTGGATTTAACATTAAAGGTGGGGGTGCATATTTCATCAACTCGCAGAGTAGTCTATATGCAAATATCGGGTACTATTCTCGTCAACCTTATCATGATAATATCTACTTAAACTTTACGAATCAGGTAAATCCATTAACTGAAAATGAAAAGATTTTTGGTATGGAATTAGGATATAAGTATTCTTCACCTAAATTTTCAGGTAGTGTAAACTTGTACAGCACTTCATGGAAAGACAGAGTTGTAACTTCTTCAGATGTTGAGGATGATGTTGTATTATTCACAACCAATTTTGGTGTTGAACAATTACACATGGGAATTGAGCTTGATGGAGCATACAGAATTACTGATGCCTTAAGAGTAAGAGGTTTCTTATCTTTAGGAAACTGGAGATATAAAGGTGATGCTATTTCAAGAGTATCAGATGAAGATCAAAATATCATTGAAGAAACAGTTGTTGATGTTGATGGTGGTGAAGTTGGAGATGCTGCTCAAACTACATTTGGTTTAGGTGGTGACTGGAAAATCACAGAGCGTTTTTCAATAGATGCAGATTATAGATTTTATGATAATCTTTATTCTCGTGTAGGTGCAGTTAAAGAAAATCTTAAACTTCCTTCTTTTGGAATCATGGATTTTGGTGCATCTTACAGATTGCCAGTGGGACAGAAAAACCACAACTTGTATTTTAGAGGTAACATTAATAACCTTTTTGATACAAATTATATTTCTGGATTGAGTACAAATATTGAATCTGGTGATGATAATGCAAATGGAACCGACTACTATGGTGTTGATTCTGCAAACCGCGGATTTATAGGATTAGGAATTACTTGGAACGTAAGTGTACGTTATAACTTCTAATCACATTTAAATAAATTTAAAACCCCTCCTATTCATTTAGGTGGGGTTTTTATTTTTTAATGTTTACTTTTGACCTACTAACGACTTAAATATAATATTATCATGTTTAAAATGCTACATTCAGGTTGGGCCTACATTACACTAATCATTGTCATCTTTGCAGTGGTTAATGCTATTATGGGGCTCACGTCAAAAAGAGAGTTTAAAGACAGTAAAGACTTACGAATTTCATTATTCGCTCTTATCGTTTCTCATATTCAATTGATCATTGGTCTTATTGCTTATTTTGTTTCTGCTCAGTTTGCATTTGTTCTGGATAACGGAATGGGAGCAGCTATGAAAGAACCGGATATCAGATTATTTGTTATTGAGCATCCTTTGATGATGATTCTGGCAATTACGATCATTACGATTGGTTTTTCAAAACATAAAAAGCAAACCACTGATAGCGGTAAATTCAAAACGATTGCTTTGTACTATGGTGTTGCATTGATTTTTATGCTAAGCAGAATTCCTTGGAGTCAATGGCTTTCTTTTTAGTCAATAGATAAAGCCCCCTTTACTTTTTTTTGAATTGAGATTATGGCACAATTTTTAAAGCTTCTTTCGTACCCGCTATCTGTTATTCATTACCTGGTTTTTGGTTTACTTTTGCTCATATTTCATCCTATTCAATGGATTGCTTTCAATGTTTTTGGAAGAAAAGCCCATAGAGCCACTGTTGTTGCTTTAAATATTGGCTTAACATGGAGCTTATATTTCTTATTCTCTCGAGTAAAATTTATTAATAAACACAAATTACCTGAAGGCGCACCATTAATTATTGTATCGAATCATCAAAGTACTTATGATATCCCTCCAATGTATATGTACTTTCGGAAAAACTTTCCAAACTTTGTCTCGAAAATAGAATTGGGAAAAGGAATTCCTAGTGTCTCCTATAATTTAAGGCACGGAGATAACGTTCTGATCGAAAGAAAAGAACCAAGACAAGCGATCAATACGTTGATGAAATTCGGTCAAAAAATTGAAGAAAAGAATCTTACAGCGGTTATTTTTCCTGAAGGAACCAGAAGTAAAACTGCGGTTCCAAAACCCTTCCGAGAAAGCGGCTTAAAAATGATGGTCAAAAAAGCACCATCCTCTTATATCATTCCGCTCTCCATAAATAATTCATGGCGATTGGTTCGAAAAGGTGCCTTTCCGCTTGGAGTAGGAATCAAAGTAACTATGGAGGCGCATGAACCCATCAAATCAGATTCCATGCCTTTTCCTGAATTATTGGAAAAAACTGAAAAGACCATTACCGAAGCCTTGTTAAAAATAAACTCGGGAAAGTGATCCTTTAATTGATCGAAAAATTATCTCTGTCTTCTAAAAACCTGAATTGACTTCTTGTATCTTTTATATGATCAAGATGAACAGAAGCTGTTCCAATGGATTCCTTCCCAATTTCAATACTCATCAAACTGTTTCCCATCGCATCATATATGGCTGAATGGCCTGTATAAACAAGTTTATTATTGTCTATCCCGACTCTGTTCAATCCAATAACATAACATAAATTTTCAATTGCTCTTGCCTTCAGCAAGGTGTCCCAGGCCAGCATTCTTGCATTTGGCCAGTTGGCTACATAAATGATCAGATCGATCTCTTCTGTGTTTCTGGACCAAACTGGAAACCTGAGATCATAGCAAATCAAAGGGCAAATTTTAAACCCCTTATACTCAAAAGTCATTCGCTTCTGCCCTGCTTCAAATACCTTGTCTTCACCTGCGAACGAGAACAGATGGCGCTTGTCATAGTACTTAAAATTTTCATCAGGAAACGCAACAATCAATCTGTTGAAATAATGACCCGAATCAACAATTAACAAGCTGCCAATGATAACACAATTTCTTTTCTTCGCTGTATCAAGCATCCACTTTACACCACTACCATCCATAGTCTCAGCAACCCCTTCTGCATGCATGGTGAATCCCGTAGAAAATAGTTCAGGAAGTATGATCATATCCGTTCCCTCCTTTATCTGCTCTATTTTAGTACTAAGGTTCTCTAGGTTTGCCTTGATGTCTTCCCAAACATTATCTGTTTGGATCAAACTAATTGTTAAGGGTTTTGCCACTGTAATGATGTTAAATTTTATGCTTGAAATTCAGTTTTCACTCAATTGAATTCAATATTTCTGCGCCTTTTAATATGGTCTCATCGCTTTTTGCAAAACAAAATCGCAGTACTTTATGATCTGTCCGCTTGTTGTAAAACGCAGAAACAGGTATTGAAGCCAGTTTTCTTTCTTTGGTCCATTTTTTCGCCAGCTCCAGATCACTTTCCTGAGAGATCTGACTGAAATCCAACAGTTGAAAATAGGTGCCCAATGAAGGCTTAAAACGAAATTTTGAGTCTTTGATTGCATCTAGGAACAGGTCCCTTTTCGCCTGAAAGAATTTCGGAAGCGATAAATAATGTGCTTTGTCTTCGAGATAAGTTGCTAAAGCCTTTTGGACCGGATGATTTACACTAAATACGTTAAACTGATGCACTTTTCTAAACTCTTCCATAAGTGCTTTAGGGCCCGCGCAATATCCCATTTTCCATCCGGTATTGTGAAAGGTTTTACCAAATGATGCTACCAAAAAACTACGTTCAGCCAAGCCGGGAAAACGCGCAATACTCTGATGCTCCAATCCGTCATAAATAAGGTGTTCATAGACCTCATCACTCAAAATGATGATATTGGTATTCTTGACTAATTCTTCCAGTTTGAGCATATCCTGGCGACTCAAAACGGTTCCGGATGGATTGTGAGGCGTATTGATAATAATCATTCTGGTTTTCTCCGATATGGATGTTTTCACTTCCTCCCAGTCTACACTAAAGTCAGGCGCCTTTAATTCTAGCTCAATTGTTTTTCCTCCATTTAAACGAACCGTAGGATCATAACAATCATAAGCCGGGGCAAATATAATAACCTCATCATTTTTTTGTACCAATGCAGTGATAATGGTATATATGGCATGGGTCGCACCTGCAGTAACCGTAATTTCTGATTCAGGGTGATAATGTGTGCCGTAAAGTGTCTTGATCTTATCTGAAATGGCTTCCCTTAATGAGAAAATTCCGGGCATGGGGGCATATTGATTAAAGCCTTCTTTCATGGCTTGGCTCACAAGATCAATCAATTCAGGTGAAGATGGAAAATCAGGATAGCCTTGAGATAAGTTAATCGCTTTTTCCTCATGTGCAAGTTTACTCATAACGGCAAAGATGCTCGTTGAAGCATTAGGTAATTTTGAAGAAATAGCTGTCTGGTAGTTTGGCATGATCAAAGCGTCTTTAACATTGACACTAAATTACTGTTTTTTGATATAATCAGTCAAGAATTCTTGTATTTATGAGGCCTGGTTCAATAATCAATAAATAGGTTCCCTGTGTCCTTTTTTGATCTTTTGAAAGAAGCGAGGCCTTGACCGAAGTGAGACCTTAACGTAAGTAAGACCTTGAGATAAGAAAGACCCTGACATAAGTGAGACCCTCACTCAAATAAAAAAACCCTTCATCACTGAAGGGTTTTTTTATTTCGATATTAGGGCAAAAATACTTGCGAACAAATGATCTAGATACTTGCTTTCAAGTATTCGCGATTCATCCTGGCGATGTTTTCTAATGAAATATTTTTAGGACATTCC
>JAAESS010000122.1 GCA_024229195.1 Flavobacteriales bacterium
GATATCATTACCAAAATATTTATTGGCAACGATATGATGGAATGAACCCCTGATTCCCTGAATGGCTATTTTCATTTTCTTAGTCAAATATGATTAAAAAAAAAAGCCTCGATATACGAAAATTACTATGTTGTTAAAACTTATCTATACACCAAGCGTCTCTACTTTATTTTGTAAAAAAATAAAAGTAAAACCAATTAGCTATTTGTACAGAATTTGTCATTAAAATCAAAATTAGTCAGCAAATCTATGAATTAATTTGCCAATTGCAAGTGTTTTTTAAAAAAGATTGATGATTATTCAACAAAATAATATGATGATGATTCAATAACATAATATTAACTTGATGTAAAATTAATATACGGCCTGAATTAGTAAGATAAAATTTTGCTAATTTTGCCGCCTTAATAGTCATAGTCATGTCAATCAAAGTCGATTCTGTAGTCAAAAAATATGGCGCTCAAAAAGCGCTCAACTCAGTCAGTTTTCAGATTAATACTGGGGAGATAGTTGGGTTTTTGGGGCCAAACGGAGCAGGGAAATCAACAATGATGAAAATCATTACTACCTACCTGGAAGCTTCAAGTGGATCAGCAATTGTTAACGGGTTTAATACAACAAAGGATTCTATCAAAGTGAAAGAATCTGTTGGTTATTTACCCGAACATAACCCCTTATACCTTGATTATTACGTAAGAGAATATCTGAAATTTCATGCAGACATACATAATGTAGGTAAAGAAAGGATAGAGGAAGTTATCAATCAGGTAGGCTTAATTGATATAAAAGGAAAGAAAATAGACCAATTATCGAAAGGTTACAGACAACGAGTTGGACTTGCTGCTGCCTTATTGCATGATCCTGAGGTACTAATTCTGGATGAGCCAACAACAGGGCTTGATCCAAATCAATTAAAAGATATCAGAGATTTGATCAAAGAAATCGGAAAGACCAAAACGATTCTTTTATCAACCCATATTATGCAGGAGGTTGAAGCCATGTGTGACAGGGTAATTATCATAAACAAAGGAAATATAGTCGCTGATAGAAAACTAAGTGAATTACTAAAAGATCAAAATCAGATCATCGAAGTAGAATTTGATCAAAAAATAGAGGAGAGTTTACTTCAAACCCTCCCGAGTCTCAAACAAGCAAATAACAACCTAAATAACAGCTGGACGCTTATTTTCGAAACTGAAAATGATATGCGTGCTGAGGTTTTTGATTTTGCTTGCAAAAATAGTTTAAGAACATTACAATTGAATCGAAAAACGATCAGCCTAGAATCGCTTTTTCAAAATTTAACAAACTAATTTTTAATCATGCATCGTCATATTTTAATTGTCGTTTTATTTATTTTTTGGGTTTCTAATTCTATTGCCCAGGAAAAAGAAAAAAAATCTGAAGACACAAAAGATTTTTATTTAAAAAAAGGAAAGGGATTTGAATTCCATTTTGATCAGGACAAATATATGTTCTACATTGACTTTAGAGGTCAATTCAGAGCATCATATCCGCATAATAATTTTCCAACAAGTGAAGAAGATTTCAGTGATGATGATATCAATATGGGAATCAGCAGAGCCAGGATCAAGTTTGGTGGATATGTAGGAGAACCTGCGTACAACTTTTATCTTGAACAAGATGTCAGAGGAGGGAATCTACTTGATTTCAGAGCTCAGATCGAGAAACTTTCTTACTTAAAATTCCGCGTTGGACAATGGAAAGCGAGATACTCACGTGAAAGAATTATCTCCTCAGGGAAACAAACAGGATTGGAACGTTCACTGATCAACAGGATTT
Organism: Flavobacteriales bacterium; assembly: GCA_024229195.1. GTDB lineage: Bacteria > Bacteroidota > Bacteroidia > Flavobacteriales > Flavobacteriaceae > Lutimonas. The sequence continues at coordinate 1,804 of JAAESS010000122.1, forward strand.
TCACAATTGACAGACAACAGGGTGTTGGCTTCTATGGTAACCTTGATGGTGGAGGAGCAGCCAATTTCAATTATTGGGCAGAAATACTTACCGGTAGTGGTCGAGGTGGATCTGTAGGAGATGATGATAATCTGATGTATATGATGAGGCTTCAATGGAATCCAAATGGCAAAGAACTGGGCTTTTCAGGATCGGATTTGAAATTCCATGAAAAATTTGTCAGTTCAGTGGCGATAGCTGCAGTTACCAATACCTCAAGATTCACGAGATTCTCAACTAGTGGGGGAGGGCAGCTTTATGGTTACGAACCAGGAGTAGACGGACAATATAAAGTGGACCAATTTCTATTTGAGACAGCTTTTAAATACAGAGGCTTAAGCTTCGATCAGGAATTGCATTATAAAAATATTGATGACAAAGTGAATCTTGATGAAACTCTTTTGATTGGAAATTATTTTCAAGTAGGCTATTTCTTTCATTATCTATTTGACAAGTTTCCTAAACCACTTGAAGTTTTTGCACGTCAGGCTTTCTATGATCCAGACACAAATATTTCAGGAAATAATAACTATGAATATACATTTGGGTTGAATTGGTTTTTCAAGGGTCATAAAAATAAACTTACGATTGATTATTCATATCTTGACTATAATCAGTTTACGATTGAAGATAATACAGATCATATGGTTAGAATCCAATGGGATGTTTCTATTTTTTAAAATTTAGAAACTTAAACAGTATCTTTATTCAAAATTTTTATCATGGATCTAAGCCTCATACCCAATCTTAAACATATTGATGCGAACAATTTTTTCCTATTAGCCGGGCCTTGCGCCATTGAAGGTGAGGAGATGGCTATGAGAATAGCAGAAAGAGTGGTTGGGATAACGGATAAATTAAACATTCCTTACGTTTTTAAAGGGAGTTTTAAAAAGGCAAATCGTTCTAGGATTGACAGTTTTACTGGAATTGGGGATGAAAAAGCTTTAAAAATTCTTGGCAAGGTTTCAAAGGAATTTAATATTCCAACCGTTACCGATATTCATACAGAAAATGATGCCATGAAAGCAGCTGAATATGTTGATATATTGCAAATTCCTGCTTTTTTAGTAAGACAAACGGATTTAGTGGTGGCGGCTGCAAATACCGGAAAAACGGTTAATTTGAAGAAGGGACAATTTATGAGTCCTGAAGCAATGCAACATGCAGTAAAAAAAGTACAAGATTCAGGGAATGAAAAAGTGATGATCACTGATAGAGGAACCATGTTTGGTTACCAGGACATGATCGTAGATTTCAGAGGAATTCCTGCAATGCAAAAGTACGCACCTACTGTTTTAGACATCACACATTCTTTACAACAACCTAATCAGAGCAGTGGTGTTACCGGAGGAAAACCGGAGCTCATTGAAACGATTGCAAGAGCAGGTATTGCAGCTGGTGTAGATGGGATATTTCTTGAAACACATCACGATCCAAAAACAGCAAAATCAGACGGTGCCAATATGCTAAAGTTAGATTATTTAGAAGATTTGTTGACCAAACTAGTTGCGATTCGTCAGACTGTGAATCAATTTTAATTATCTTTTGAATTCACTCAGGAAAATTGCTGTAGCTGTAGCTACATTTAAACTTTCTGTTTGCTTTTGATCACCAAATTGAGGGATGGTTAATTTTCTTTGCACCAATGCTTCAATTCTCTCTGAAATACCATTTGCTTCATTGCCAAGAACCAGAATAGAGTTCATTTCATGTTCTGAACTGTAAATGTTTTCACCATCGAGAAAAGTGCCATAGATTTCTCTTTTTTCCTCAGATAAATAAGCGCTCAGATCTACATAGTTAATTTGTACTCTCGTTAATGATCCCATACTCGCCTGAACAACTTTGGGATTAAAACAATCAACTGTATTTGTAGAGCAGATTAACTGTGAAACACTAAACCAATCACAAAGTCTTATTATTGTGCCCAGATTACCCGGATCATTGATATCGTCGAGCGCCACAGTGAGCCCTTGATTCAATGGCTCCTTTTTTTCTGGTATCTCAAAAATCCCAATCACCTGATTTGGATTTGTGAAATCACTAATCATTTTGAGTTCTTTCTCGGTAATAATCTGTAATTCATCGATTTTTAGCGTATTTTGAAAAGAGGCCGTACCGTATATTTTATGAATTTTAAAAGAAGAAGAGATCAGCTCATCAACCACTTTGACGCCCTCTGCCAGAAAGAGTCTATTGGCTTGACGAAACTTTTTTTTCTTCAAACTTCTGATAAACTTAATTTGATTTTTGCTTAACATTTAAATAGTGTTACTTTTGAATAACTTAAAATACTGCTATTGCCATCCTATATCACCAAAATACTATTATTTGTATGGATACTTATACAATTGGTGTCATGCAATAGTATTAAATATGTGCAAGAAAACGAAAATTTACTCAAAGATAATAAGCTTGTCATAAATGGAGAGAAGAATAAAGACTCCAAAATTGAGAGTTATCTTTCCCAGAAACCCAATAGAAAAACCATAGGAATACCTCTCCCTCTGTATTTTTACAATTTTGGAAATGAGGATTTTGAAATGACTTTCGAGGAGTGGATGGAGGTCCACCCTAAAAAATACAACAGATATGAAAGTCTTTTTTCAAAAAAGCAAACATTTATTATCTACAAAAATAAAAGAACTGTAAATAATTGGTTTTTAAATAAAGGAGAAGCGCCTGTCATCTACGATCCATTAAAGACGTCAAGGTCTGCAAATACATTGAAAGATTATTTTATTTCAAAGGGCTTTTTTGAAGCTGAAGTAAATTTTGATACACTTAAAGTTGGTGAAAAAGAGCTGGAAGTTACCTATAATATTGAGACCAATACGCAATATTTAATTGATTCAGTGTCAACCGAAATAGAGTCTTCTGTAATAGACTCTATCTATATGGCGAACAACCAGAATTCTTTCTTAAAAAAAGGGAAGCCATTTGTTTTTGAGGACTTCGAGAAAGAAGAAGCCAGACTTGTCAATTTGTTCAGAAATTCTGGAATTTATCATTTTAAGAACTTTAGTATGGGATTTTGGACCGATTCTATAAAAGGATCTTATATGAAGAATGTCTTGTTAAAAATTCCCGACAGGTTGGTAAATCGAAACGATTCTGTCATAAAACTTCCTTACAAAACTCAGTTTGTCAAAAATATTAATGTATACACTGACTTCTCCATAACTGATCAGAATCGCAAGGTCAAAGATTCAGTAAGTTATAAGGGGTATAATTTTTACAGTTTTGAGAAAATGAAGTTTAAACCAAAGCATTTGATGAATTCTTTGTTTATAACTCCAGAGGGAATGTATAAAGATTCAGAGAAAAGGCAGACTCAGAATTATATCCGAAATCTTAAAACTTTTTCCTCATCAATAGACATTTCTTATGTAGAGAATGACGACGAAACATTGACTGCAGATGTATACCTGACTCCTTTAAAAAAATATGGAATTACGGTTGATCTAGATGCAACAACCTCTAATATCAAACCTTTTGGTATACTAGGAAAGTTTTCATTTTTAGGCAGGAACATTTTTAAAGGTTCAGAAATCTTGGAACTTTCCTTACAAGGATCCTTATTCAATTTAGCAAATGACCCATCAAACAGTAATAATTTTTTCAACGGATGGGAAGTTCTGTCGAGTGCATCTTTGAGATTCCCAAGAATATTATTCCCGATTAATACGTCAAAGCTGATACCAAAATATATGGCACCTACAACAAACTTTGATGCGAATTTAAGTTTTCAAAAAAATGTAGGTCTTGACAGACAAACTACCACAGCAGGTATGGCATATGATTGGAAAAGCTCAAAAAAAGTGAGTCATAGAATTGACCTTATTAATCTGCAATACATAAAAAACCAAAACGTTGACAACTACTTTTTTATATATAAATCGGAATACGATAAGTTGGCTGATGCTGAGGCATCAATTGGTGTAGATGTTCTGCCTCCTAATGAGCCGGAGAATTATCAAGAGATTCTAGAAATAATGGAAGATTTTTTGAACGATCCCCAAAACGCCGCAGATTATCCGGAAGAATATGATTCTGTTTCTGATGTCAATGAAAGACATGACATACTTATTGAAGATTCATTTGTTCCTGTAATTTCATATTCCTTTGCCTATAACACCCGAGAAAACATCAATGATAACGACTTTTCTTATTTTACAGCCAGATTTATATCTTCCGGGACATTTTCTAATTGGATTTTTCCAAACAAAAATGAATTAGGTCAAAGAACTTTGAGAGATGTTCCGATTGCTCAATACATTAAAACTGAATTTGAATACAAAAAATATTGGGAGCTTCCAGATCAAAACATATTGGTCTTTAGAACTTTTATGGGAGCGGCTTTTCCTTATGGAAATTCATCAGATATTCCTTTTAGTAGGAGTTATTATGCAGGTGGGAGTAATGATATCAGGGCATGGAGAACCTTTGATCTTGGACCTGGTGGAGAGTTCAACAATTTAGAATACAAGGTAGCTACCTTTAAATTAGTGAGTAATCTGGAATACAGATTCAAGTTGAGTAACAAGATCAACAGTGCCGTATTTATTGATGCAGGAAATATTTGGGATATTACCAATTCCAATTTAGTTTCAGAGGAAGGAAAGTTTACCAGTTTAAGTTCATTACAGTATACAGCAGTTGGTTCAGGTTTTGGACTCAGATATGATTTTGGATTTCTAGTATTCAGATTCGACATAGGTTTTAAAACATATGAGCCGTATTTACCTTCCGGAAGCAGATGGTTTGTCAATTATAATTTTGGTAATGCCGTCTACAATATTGGAATAAATTATCCATTCTAATCATTAGAATTTCGTACTTTTGCTAATTAGTTATTTACCATAAAACCAAATAAAATGTCACAAAAAATCAAATCAGGAGTAGCTACCGGCGATACGGTACAAGAAATCTTCCAATTAGCTAAAGAGAAGAGTTTTGCATTACCGGCTGCCAATGTTATCAGTTCGAGTACGATTAATGCTGTTATAGAAGCAGCCAAGGAATTGAATGCCCCGGTAATTGTTCAATTTTCAAATGGCGGAGCTCATTTTAATGCAGGAAAAGGCTTGAGTAATGAGGGTCAAAAAGCGGCTATCGCTGGAGGTATTGCAGGAGCTAAACATGTTCATGTTATGGCCAAAGCCTATGATGTACCAGTTATTCTACACACAGATCACTGTGCTAAAAAATTATTACCCTGGATTGATGGTTTACTCGATGCAGGAGAGGCATATTACAAGGAGAACGGAGTTCCTTTGTTCAGCTCGCACATGATCGATCTTTCTGAAGAGCCAATTGAAGAAAACATAGAAATATGTAAAGGGTATTTGGAGCGTATGGATAAAATGGGAATGACGCTTGAAATTGAACTAGGTATTACAGGAGGAGAAGAAGATGGTGTTGACAATACTGATGTTGATGTATCTAAGCTATACACTCAACCGGAAGAAGTTGCTTATGCCTATGAAGAGCTGTTAAAAGTGAGTCCTCGTTTTACGATTGCAGCCTCATTTGGAAATGTTCATGGTGTTTACAAACCAGGAAACGTAAAACTTACGCCAAAAATCCTTGATAACTCACAGAAGTACATCGAAAAGAAATACAATACAGGAACAAACCCTGTTGATTTTGTTTTTCATGGTGGGTCAGGATCTTCATTAGAAGAGATCAGAGAGGCTATTGGCTATGGAGTGATCAAAATGAATATTGACACTGACCTTCAATATGCTTATATGGCAGGTGTCAGAGATTATATGGACGAAAAGAAAGACTACCTTCAAGGCCAAATAGGCAACCCTGATGGTGCTGATTCTCCAAATAAGAAATTCTATGACCCAAGAGTATGGGTAAGAAAGGGAGAAGATTCATTCAAGGCCAGAATAAAACAAGCGTTTGAAGATTTAAATAATGTAGATACGCTATAAAAATTGTAACTTCAATAGCGGAGTATCTCAACATGAGGTACTCCGTTTTTTTATAATTTGCCAGTTTAACTTAATTTTTATAATCTTTGCCTTATAAATGGCAATGTAAAATAGACATCTATGAGTTCTTGGTTTAAAAGAAAGGATAAAGGGATAATCACCCCGACCGATGAGAAAAAAGATACGCCCAAAGGTCTTTGGTATAAAACGCCTAGTGGTAAAATCATTGACTCCGATGATTTAAAATCGCATTTGTATGTGAGTCCGGAGGACGGCTACCACGTTAGAATCGGAAGTGCTGAATATTTTGAAATCTTATTTGATAACAATAAATTCAAAGAGCTTGATGCAAAGTTATCTTCTAAAGACCCACTTCGATTTGAAGACACGAAAAAATATACTGACAGAATTAAAGAAGCTCAGAAAAAAACGAAGTTACAGGATGCTGTCAGAACTGCCGTAGGAAAATCTTTAGGAAAAGATTTGGTGATAGCAGCAATGGATTTTACTTTTATTGGAGGTTCTATGGGTAGCGTTGTGGGTGAAAAAATTGCTAGAGCTATTGACTATTCAATCAAAAAGAAAGTTCCCTTTTTAATGATTTCTAAATCAGGAGGAGCTCGTATGCAAGAGGCTTCATTGTCTTTGATGCAATTGGTAAAAACTTCTGCTAAACTAGCTCAACTTGCCGATGTTAATATTCCTTATATTTCTTTATGTACAGATCCTACAACAGGTGGTACAACGGCATCTTATGCCATGCTCGGCGACATCAATATCGCTGAACCGAATGCATTGATTGCATTTGCAGGGCCAAGAGTTGTAAAAGATACAACCGGGAAAGACCTTCCTGAAGGATTTCAGCGATCAGAGTTTTTATTAGAACATGGTTTTCTGGATAAAATTATCGAAAGAAAAAATTTAAAAGAACAAATCAATCTTTATATTGATCTCATTCAAAATAATCCAATCAGAAAATAGACTGTCTAAATATGATAACAAAAACCCTCTTTCCAATGAATGAGGGTTTTTTGTTTTACTTACGTTTTTTCTTTCTAATTTGTATTTCGTAGCTCTTACCATTTTTAGTAATGGTCGCTTTATCATCACATGCTCCATCACCATAATCCAATTGACTGGTCTTATCTGCTTTTTTTAGTTCTACAATGCCACTAATAATGAATCGACAGGCTAGGCTTCTGATCAGCGGCTTCTTGATTGTTGAGGTAAAAATATCTCCATTTTTTTTTGAAATGATCCAATTTCCTGTTATACTGAAAACATTATCTCCCCAAAGTTTGTTGTCTTTACCTTCTA
>JAAESS010000123.1 GCA_024229195.1 Flavobacteriales bacterium
AATGGTCCATGGAAACGTATGAATTCGGCTTTGATAGAGCCTAATGGTCCTATTGAAACACTTACTGTTAATCCTGCTATTGATAAAGGAGGAGATGGAAAGTATTATATGATTATTAAAGGCGATAAGCCAAATGATAAAAAAGAAAAAGCTCGCACGGTGATTGATAATTTTCAAATGCTATTGAGCATGATAACCGCTACGACTTGTGATGATTTCTACCTTCCTTATGATAAAAATAAACATAAAAATGAAGATGAAAGACCGTCAGGATTAAGAGAAAATAGAGTGTTTATAAAGGCCGACGGTCAGCCTGCTGAAGAAGAAGTCGAATCAGAAATGGACAGGGCGAGAGAGTGGGCTGGCACTTATGTCAAGCCTGAATATAAAGATAGAGTACTTAAATTACTCAATGACCCTAAAGGCTTTTGTCATACAGAGGATCTTTTTCGTTTGCAAGATGTTATCAAATGGGATGTTTAACCACAGTAACCTATTAAATAATTTATAAATATCTATGACCATATACCTCTTATAAATTCATTTGTAAGTGGTATGTAGGATTTATATCAATGTCCAAAGAGCTAATTAAGGTAAATTGAGGTCTTTAATAATTACAAGTTTAAGTAAATCACATTAATTCACTTTTAAGTAACATGGTAAGATATTAAATTTCATTCTTAACAAAACTTATGAAATTAATGATATGGCTAGTTGTTCAAATGTCACTGATGCCAAGAAAGTATTAGAGATGGAATTTAAAGAATTGGCAGAAAAAGTTTATACGTTTTCTATTAATGCTTGTAAACTTTCCTCTGAAAAACTCCTGTCAAGCACTCAAGATTATCAAGAAAAAATTGATGATTTTCGTAAGAAAGCAATAAATCGAAAAGTGTTTGGTAATGAAACAACCGAACTTTATCGCAATAGAATCTTAAATTTAATCAGAAAGTTGGATGCTATTTCTTTAGATCCGCAAGCAATGGCTCCTATCGCTGCAACTCCCTGCGAGAATCCGACTTCAGCTACTTCTGAAGCACTGCATGAAAAAACTACTACAAATATTAACACGCATAACTTTGATCAAAATATTCCAGCGCAGGCTTCACTGAAATTTAGAGAACCAACAGAGAATTTTCAACCTATTAGCGGCCTTGTGTTTGAATCGGCTCAAAATAATGCGTTAAGTGATAAAAAAAGAAATGATAAATATAAAATAGGCACGCTTGATATCGCCAGTGTTAATTTAGATGGTTTAGAAGAAAATATCTTTGGAATTAAGGAAATAGAAAAAGATGAAAGGGACGGAAAGCACACTTACTATTTTTGTGGGGATGTGTTTATTGGAGAGAAAACACCCAATGATTCAGCTGTGAATGACAGGATAGAATGCAATAAGAAATTGACCTCAAAAAATCATAATTTCGTATATCTCTCACCAAATACACCTTGGACTGAAGAGGAATTTCAAAAGTCGAGATTTCATGTAAAAAGAAGAAATAAAAAATTTGCTGAAATTGCTAATAACCTTAAAGCGACGAGTTTGAATTATATTCTTGATAAAGAAGGGAACAATTGTGCATTAAATGTAAGAGAAGAACTGTTTGATCGCGTCGATAGGCATCTTGCTTCACTTGATGCCGCAAGTCATAGTGAACAAAATAAGCACCTTTTGAATATTTCTTCGTTTAAATTGATAACTCAAGATTTGGATTATCTACATGAAGAAAAAATGCATCATTTAGATATAAAAATTGAGAATTTGGGAATTAATGATGGGAATGTATGGTTGTTTGATACAGATAGCATGCTAATCCAGCCTAAGTCTGATGAATTATCGAGTGATGACGTTGTAAAAGAAATAAATGCTCTTCCTAGGGTTGCATATACAGCTGTATTTTTTCCTGAGTGTTTACTGTTTAATTGTAAGGAGAAATATCAAAAGGATAAACCTCCATCTGAAAAAGTTTCTAAAGTCCGTTCAATCGTTGACACTTTTCAACTTTTATTGTGCATGATGACAGGTACGAGTGGTAATCTGTTCTTGGGTGCTCCTTATGATGAAAACAGCAAAACATATATAAACAAGAGAGAAATGGGATTAAGAAATTACAAAACTGCGGTTGAGTTTCCTAATCAAGTGTTTATAAGAGAATCATGCTCAGAAATGGAGTTTGCGGAAAAATGGGTGCAAAAATATGTAAAACCTGAGTTCACAGGAAATGTACTGGATTTACTCTATGCTCCTTGGGACTTTTGGAAAAACCAAGACTTATTTCGTTTGCAGGATGTTATTAATTGGGATGTTTGTTCCGAGCAATGATGATGTACAAAAAAACCGAGCGAATAGCTCGGTTTTTTGATTTGGATGTGTTTTTACATCACGCGCATACCGGCTTGAGCGCCTTCGTGCGGTTCAAGTAACCACAAATCTTTCCCGCCAGGCCCAGCGGCAAGAATCATCCCTTCTGACATGCCAAATTTCATCTTACGAGGTTTTAAATTAGCGACGACAACAGTGTATTTACCAATCAAATCCTCTGGTTTGTAGGCGGATTTGATACCAGAAAATACTTGGCGTGTTTCTCCACCAATATCAAGCTGGAATTTCAACAATTTGTCCGCTTCAGGTACTGATTCGCATGAAATGATTTTAGCAATACGAAGATCTACTTTAGCGAAGTCATTAAAATCAATTTCATCAGCAATCGGTTCTTCTGTTAAAGGTGTTTTTTCCATTGGTTTTTTCTCTGCGGCTGAATCTTCCTTCGAGGCTTCTACCATGTTTTCGACGTGTTTCGGGTCAATACGTGTGAACAAGGCTTTAAACGGTTTGACCTCATGCGCGGTGAGGGGCTTGGCGATAGCATCCCAAGAAAGCGTTTCGTTAAGGAAGGTTTCGGTACGCGCTGCTAATTCTGGCATGACAGGTTTTAGGTATGTCATGAGTACGCGGAAAAGGTTGATGCCTACAGAACAAATTGCTTGTAACTCAGCGTCTTTGCCTTCTTCTTTGGCAATAACCCAAGGGGCTTTTTCATCGACGTATTGGTTCGCTTTGTCGGCTAATGCCATGATTTCGCGTACTGCACGGCTAAATTCACGGTTTTCATACAGATCGCCAATGCGTTGAGCAGCATCGGTGAATTCTTTATAAAGTGCTGTTTCTGCGAAATCGGCGGCCAATTGACCATTAAAACGTTTCGCAATAAACCCTGCGTTACGCGATGCAAGGTTAACCACTTTATTGACGATGTCTGAATTAACGCGCTGGACGAAATCGTCAAGATTCAAGTCTAAATCATCAATGCGGTTGTTCAGTTTTGCCGTGTAGTAATAACGGAGGCATTCT
>JAAESS010000124.1 GCA_024229195.1 Flavobacteriales bacterium
AGTTGAGGGTACTTCTGTTCAACGTGTTATGGTTACTTTCCAATTTGATGGAACTGTTTCTGAGATTGATTTGAAGAAAATTGCAAATTCTCAGGTTGAGCCAAATATGTTACAAATTGCATCAATGATTGATGGTGTTCTTGATTTAACAGATGGACAAACTTCAACAGCTTCAAACTTGTTTGTTGATTTTGACGTTAAATTTGGTGGAACTTTTGGTTCTCCAATTCCGATTCAAGGGCAAACAGATGTTGCAAGTTGGTCATTGATTGATTCAAGTTTATCTTCTGTAACAATTTCAAGTGTAACTGAAGGAAACAAGGGAGAGTATGATTTCAGTATCACAGGCGTAACAGCTCCTGAAACATTAAAACTTTCTTATGTACCAAATCCAGCATCTAAATCAGATGATCAGGAGTTTGAAAGTAATATTTTCACAATCGTTCTTGTTTAATGAAGATTGCTGATAATATCGGTTTGAATCCTGAAGTATGGAAGGATAAAACCAAGGAGGAATTTACCGAGTTATGCAAGGGAAAAATTTCTCAATCGGAAATAGAACAAAAATGGGTAGAGTTTAAAAAGCTCTATCCATCTACAAAGAAAAAGCCTTCAAAGGCAAAAGTTGAAGACAAGGAGGGGGCTGAATAAAGCCCCTTTTTTATTATAATATGGCTGATGTGTTACAAGTAGCTGAAAGGCTGTCAAAAATGACTAGAAGCGACATTGAAAGGATTTTAATAAGAATACTTGATATGCCGACAACTCAAAAGTTTATAATTGATTTGAATACAAGGGTTCAGTTATTCCGGGAAGGAGAAAACAGCCTTGGTGTAAAGTTGTCTGATATTGGTGGTGACTATACAGCATCAACGAAACTTTACAAGAGCAAAAAAGGTCAACCAACTAACAGGGTGACTTTGTATGATACTGGTGACTTTTACGGCTCTTTTACTGTTGAACCAACTGCATCAGCTGATTTTATAATTGATTCAGATCCAATGAAGGGAAGCTTTGATTTGTTTGAACGTTGGGGTGAAGATGTAGAAGGTTTAAATGAAGAAAATTTGCAAATGGTTCTTGATTATTTAGAGGCTAAATTTTGGGCCGTTATCTTTAGAGGACTATGAGCAAATACATTGAAGATATTTATGATGACAAAGCCTTTCATTGGTTAATGTTTATGAAAACCAAAAATGGTTTCTATTTACAAAAGAAAGCAATCAAGGGAAAAGAGGAAGAGGACAACAGCACAGAAGCCTTTGAATGTTATTGTAAGATCAATGATCAGATTATTGAATCTTTTGGTACTGATGAAAGTTTTTTGACGTACATACAAAATGAAGAAAAGATTGCATTGTTAAAACTTGATTACATTATCAGTGGGAATGGATTTAGTCAAACCTTGTATGAAATAGAGGAGGCTAAAAAGGAAGGAAAAGAATCAGGTGAAAAGATTGAATATGATATCAACAAGGAAATTGGTATCTTGAGTCAAGCAATGGGGGGTGGTATCATCAACATCAAAGATAT
>JAAESS010000125.1 GCA_024229195.1 Flavobacteriales bacterium
AACTCATCGTTGTTGGTTCTAGCCTTGGTCCAAAAAACATATAATCATCAAATATTAATTATTGGCGAATTACCTTCTAACTAGGTTATGCAGGAGTGTTTCGAAAGTAAAAAAGCTAACGAAGTATTTTAAAATCATTTAGTAGAAATATGTTTTGAAAAATGGAAATTGAAGTGTAATCCCCCCAAAAAAAAGTGGTAATCATAAGTAGAATTTTCTATTCATATAAAAGAAGGAAATTTGAAATGAAATCATCAAGATATACAGACTCCCAAATCATGGCAATTCTCAAGCAAGCCGAAGAGGGTGTAAAGGTTCCAGCACTTTGCCGTGAACACGGAATGAGCTCCGGAATGTTTTATCGTTGGCGCTCTAGATATGGCGGAATGGATACCTCCATGATGAAGCGGATGAAAGAGCTTGAAGTTGAAAATGCTCAATTGAAGAAAATGTACGCTGATGAGAAATTAAAGGCTGAAATCGCAAAGGAAGCACTTCAAAAAAAGTGGTGAAGCCATCTCAGCGAAAAGAGGTGGCAAAAGAGGCTATTGAACAAAGAAAGTGTTCGGTTAAATTGGCTTGCTCAGCAGTTGGAGTTTCTGAAAATTGTTATCGATATTCAAAAAAGCATGTCCATGAGAATGAAGAGATTGCAGATTGGTTAATCCGCTTAGTTACCTGGAAAAAACGCTGGGGCTTTGGATTGTGTTTCGATTATTTACGAAATGTTAAGAACTTTGGCTGGAACCACAAGAGGGTTTATCGCATATATTGTGAGCTTGAACTTAACCTTAGAATCAAACCTCGAATCCGTATTAAAAGAGATAAACCAGAGGCTCTAATTACCCCGACAGCATTAAATCAATCATGGTCTATGGATTTTATGAGTGATAATCTTTTAGATGGCAGAAGCATAAGGTCTTTCAATGTATTAGATGATTTTAATCGGGAGGCTCTTGCCATAGATATTGATTTTTCACTGCCGACGGAACGTGTTATTCGATCGTTAAATAATATCATCGAATGGCGAGGTAAACCCTCAAGTCTTCGTTGTGATAATGGTCCTGAATATATTAGTTCAAAACTCGAAAATTGGGCAACCCAAAATCAAATTACATTGATATTTATTCAACCTGGGAAGCCAACTCAAAATGCATATATTGAAAGGTTTAATCGAACTGTTCGACAAGAATTGTTTGAACTAAATATATTTGAGAGTATTAATCACGCTCAAGATATTGCAACAAAATGGATGTGGAGCTATAATAACGAACGTCCGAATTCAGCAATAGGAAGGGTTACCCCTCAAATGAAACTGGAAGCGGCATAACCTCTACTTTTGATGACCTTCAAAAATGGGAGGATTGCACTGACATTCTATATGTATCGTCAGAATTAGAAAGAAAGGCTGTGATTGTCCAAGTATACAATGCATTAAATCAAGAACGTATTATTGTTAATATTCACAACGTATGGAGTGTGAATCAACCTAAGTATGCAATCATTCAAGTAGCCAACCGCTACTATAAAATGTCCTTTGAATTCATTACACCTAAAAGCTGTACTGATTTCGATTTTATACACCAACTTAAGACAGCAAAGAATAAATTCCAATACGTTGAATCTAAGGTCGTTAGTTTGGACGAAGCATTAAGCTGGCTTTTAATTGATAAGAAATGAATGAGACTGTAGTGGGTTTCTAGTATGCTTTGTGATTTTATTGGTACACAGTTGAAATTATTTATGCTATGAAAGTTATTGTGTAGTTTTGAGTCCTTGTACTTTGTAAGATTCAAGAGGCTC
>JAAESS010000126.1 GCA_024229195.1 Flavobacteriales bacterium
AAAAGCGAAAATCGAAGGATGAAGATCTGTAATCAACTTGTTGTGAATGTGGTCTAAATATGTTTTTTACGCATACCAGATTTGAGAGAGATATTTGAGTTCATAATTTTTCATCACAAAAAAAGTATCGAATTGGATATAATTCATCCGATTTTAATAATCGTCTTGTTAAGGCTTGAGATAGCGGACGAACTGCTTTCTCAAGAGCAAACTAACTCATTCAAACAACGTTGGTTTATTAGGGGAACAACATGGAAACTGTGCTGGTTATTTCTTTTTTAGTCGCTGCTTTTGTTATGGTTAAGAAAGAACGCGCATGCCGCTCTTGTTCACAACATTAATTCTATTTCTTTTATCGCTCAATTTTATAGAAATTGATTTTGTGAATGACTAAGCCTTGGTGAACTAGATTTATTCAAGGTCATTGAAAAAAAGCAGGAAATGTCCTGCTTTTTTTTATTGGATTTTATTTTAAATGACGTGATTGAATCGGGGGCGAAAATTTGTTTATAAACAAGTGTGATCACGGGGTGCTATCAAGCTTCTGGATAATCTGTTTTTCTATTTCAGACCAAATAACTCGACTACCGAAAGCTGATAAATGCCCGCTATCAAAAAATAAATTCTTATCATCAATTACCGTTTGACACCTATTTTCTTGATCACACACCACATCAAACGGGTTGATAAAAATGACATTTTGATGTGCTTTGGCAATCTTTTCCAAAAGGCTGTTGATGTGTAATCGGTTTCCTGTGAATTCATTCGTTTCGCGTTCACATTCGCTGGTATCTCTTCGTTTCATGCACTTCACCATGGATTTCAATGGCGCGGGAACTTGTCCAATCAAAAATATTTTACGATTACCTACATATGCAATAAGAGAATTTAATTCATTTTCTAATATTCTGTCGTAAGTCTTCGCATCAAAATTTTTTTGATCACAATTTATGCGGGTACAAGCCATCTCTCTCTCGCCCCATTGGTTTGAAATGATGATGGGAACATTTTTATGTTTATCAACAAATTTATACAGGTTGTGGCAATTTGATTTCCATTCTTCATCCATCCAAGCAGCATAAGGCTTAGTGTTGGCATTGATAAAAGGAAAACAGGAACCTTCCCATTTATGATGAATCTGTAGAGTTCCACTGGATGAAATACCATAAGAGTAATGCGTCGAATTACTGTCGCCTAACATCAACAGCTTATGAGGACTTTGAGGATTAAAAATCGTGTCCTCTTCAATGCTATTTAATACAATTTTCCCAGATCCGTCTGTGTAATGGTAACCGATTAAATATCCATCTATTCGATCAGGATGCTGTGTAATGAAACTGTAGGTGCGATAAAACTGTATGCAACTAAGACCTAAAACTATCAAACCCATGACAAGACAATGCTGAGAGAAAAAATTAACGCCGTCTTTGTTTTTATAGGATTCAATAAAAGTAAAGCTTAGATAGCCAAGCAATATTGAAAGGGGGATCCCAACATATATCCAGTGCGGCACCTCATATAAATACCCATAAACAACAACAGGCCAATGCCATAAATAAATTGAATAAGACCATTTGCCTAGATAATGAAAAAGAAAATTGTTAGTGACTTTACTGGTTTCTCTGTGAGAGATGATAATCAGGTAGGTACCTAAAACGGGAAACAAAGCCAAATAACCTGGCCACGGTGTTTTACTTGAAATCAAAAAGTAACTAGACAAGATCATGGTGAGGCCAAGCCATTGAACTGTTTTTTTATAGGTTTCTTTGGCTTGCCAAGGGAAAAGGAAAGCGACGCCACCGATGAGCATTTCCCATGCGCGGCTAGGCAATAAAAAATAGGAAGCGTCTGGAAAGTAATAGGTAGAAAAAACGTTATAAC
>JAAESS010000127.1 GCA_024229195.1 Flavobacteriales bacterium
AAAAAAAATATTTATGCAAATCAAATTAATTACACTTTTATTAATATTCGGCGCTTTTACTTTACAAGCGCAAATCCAAACACCACAACCAAGCCCATCCGCAAAAGTACATCAAACAATAGGTCTATCCGAAGTTTCTGTTGATTATTCAAGACCTGCGATGAGAGGTAGAGCTATTTTTGGAAACCTGGTGCCTTATGGTAAATTATGGAGAACAGGAGCGAATATGAGAACTAAATTTACAAGCGATTCAGATTTGAAAATCGATGGTAAGGAATTGAAAAAAGGCAGCTATGCCATATTATCTGTTCCAAATAAAGAAGCTTGGGATATTATTTTTTACACTGAATATCAGGCCGGAGGAGCCCCTGCTGAACTAGATGAGAGTAAAGTGGCATTGAAATTCTCTGCTAAAACGTATCCAATGGAATCACCTGTAGAAAATTTTACTATTGGATTTGGAGACCTTGCCGATGGAACCTCAGGGCACATGTATATTATGTGGGAAAAAACTATGGTGATGGCTAAACTCGAAACTCCCTCAGATGAAATGGCCGTGAAAAGTATTGAAAAAATGATGGCAGGACCATCTGCAAACGATTATAACAGTGCAGCTTCCTATTACAGAAGCTCCGGTAAAGATTTAAATCAGGCATTAGAATGGTCTTCAAAGGCTGTTGAAATGAATCCTAATGCATTCTGGATGTCTCGTCAAAAATCTCTGATTCAAGCTGATCTTGGTGATAAAAAAGGTGCCATAGAAACAGCTAAAGTATCTTTGGCCGCCTCTGAAAAAGCTGGAAATGCAGATTATATAAAAATGAATAAAGAATCCATTGCTGAATGGAGCAAATAAAACAAAAACTATGAAAACTTTTAATTTAATTCTTGCACTCTTTTTTATTGTTTCAACAAGTTGTGCACAAAAAAGCCCCAGACTTGAGGCAAAAGGAGCTGTGAATGGAGCTCAGATCATGATAGACTACGGAGCACCAAGTGTAAAGGGAAGAACCGTTTGGGGAGACCTTGAAAAGTATGGTGCAATTTGGAGAGCAGGTGCTAATGAAAATACAACGATATCATTCGATAAAAATGTAAAAGTAAACGGAAAAACTCTTGCTGCAGGAAAATATGGCTTTTTCCTTATTCCAAATGAAAGTGGTGACTGGGTTGCTATTTTTAATAAGAAGAATGACGGTTGGGGTGCCTACTCCTACTCTGAAGCAGATGATGCATTAAGAGTAAACCTAAAGCCTGAATTTGTTGGTGATGTTCAGGAGCAATTGATGTATGCTGTTGACAACTCAGGTATTGTATTTGCCTGGGACAAAGCACGTTTACACCTTTCTGTAGAATAACTTATTAAATATATATTTAAAAAAGCCTCAAATATATTGAGGCTTTTTTAATGATCCTATGTTGCTGTTTTCCTGCTGAACATCTGGATAAATATCGCAAGAGAAATAACCAATACGCATCCTAAAAGATTCAGCCAAAGGTAAGGTAATACATCCATTACATACACTGCAATGATCAAAGCCTGTGTGATTAGAGCTGCTACGAAAACCGCATTTCCACGAATATATTTGATAAAAAATGCGATTAGAAATATTCCCAGGATATTACCATAAAAAATGGATCCAATAATATTGACTAGCTGTATCAGGTTATCGAACAAGTTAGCTATACTAGCTACCAAGATAGCAAGTATACCCCAGCCCAGGGTAAACCATTTTGTTACGGAAACATAATAAATATCTTCGCGCTCCTTCTTATCGTTTCTTTTATAAAGATCCATAGTGGTCGTTGCCGCCAATGCATTTAATTCTGAGGCCGTTGATGACATTGCTGCCGATAAAATAACCGCCAGTAACAATCCTATAAGGCCTCGAGGCAAATTATTGAGAATGAAATGTATAAAGACATAATCCTTATCATTTACTTCCTGAGAGGGATCCGCTTTGAGAATAAGCTCCTTTGCAGCCTCTCTATTTTCCATTTCCTGTCCTTGTAAGCTCTGGATTTGTTCCTTTAACTGCAAGTCAGCTGGAGATTCAGCAAAGCTTATTTGTAATGATTTCTTCTGCATCACTAGATCTTTATGCTGCTCGTTCAATTCATTATATTCCTGTGCAAACTCAGAATCCATAACAGCACCTGTTGCCGCAGGATTAAAATTTAAAGGAGAAATATTGAATTGATAAAAAACGAATACCATCACTCCTACCAGCAAAATAAAAAATTGCATAGGAACTTTTAAAAATCCGTTGAACAGCAAACCCAATTGACTTTCTCTAATTGATTTACCTGACAAATATCTTTGCACCTGTGACTGATCCGTTCCAAAATAGGATAGCATTAAAAATGTTCCACCTAAAAATCCGGTCCAGACCGTGTAGCGATTGTTCAGGTCAAATGAAAAATCAAGTACTTCCATTTTTCCGCTTGCACCTGCAATGGCAATGGCTTTTGAAAACGAAATATCTTGTGGTAAATAACTTAAAATGATAAAGAAAGCGGCGAACATCCCGATAAAAATAATCGCCATTTGCTGCTTTTGGGTAACGCTAACTGCCTTGGTTCCTCCACTTACCGTGTAAATAATAACTAAAACACCTATAATAACATTGAGCGTCAGCAAATCCCATCCCAATACTGCAGAGAGAATTATGGCCGGCGCAAAAATTGTAATACCTGCAGCAAGTCCTCGTTGAATAAGAAATAAAATCGCAGCTAAGGATCTGGTTTTTAAATCAAATCTGGTTTCAAGGTATTCATAGGCCGTATACACTTTTAACTTGTGGTATATCGGGATAAATACCATACATATGATGATCATGGCCAGCGGTAAGCCGAAATAGAATTGTACAAATCCCATCCCACTGTGAAAAGCCTGTCCTGGCGTTGAAAGAAATGTAATGGCACTGGCCTGAGTTGCCATCACTGACAGACCAATTGTCCACCATTTTGCTTCGTTCCCGCCTTTGATAAAATCTTTTACATTCTTACTACCCTTTGTTTTCCATGATCCGTAAATCACAATAAATGCCAGTGTGACCAATAAAACAATCCAATCTAATAGTGCCATGAATTAAGAATAAAATCGTGTAATGATATAAAAGAGAACAATATAAATCGCATTAGCGATCAGTAAATAGGTATATAGTTTTTTCCATTTTCTGGATACTGATTCAGCTTGGTTCATATTTTATCTTTTTAACTTAATTTCAAAATCATTCTTCCCGATCGATATCATATTTGTGAGCAGTTTATAAGCCCCGGGAACACCTGCAGGTAGCTCTCTGAAAAAAGAAAGACCTGTATACATATAATAACCCTCACCGTATTTTGCGACTAATAGGCTGCCCTCCATAGGAGCGTCACCGTTTTCCTGAAAAGAAAGGATTGGAGAAAATTCCTTTGCCCACTTATTTGGAAAATACAATCCTCTTTCCTGCACCCATCCATCAAAATCCTTTTCGGTAATCTTATTTGGATAGTTCATGATCTCATGCTCTTTGTTCAAAAAACTTACTTTGGCATTTTCATCTGTAATTCGATCTCTTGACAGCTCGAGCATGTATGGCGCCAGATTGTCTTTGACCAGCACTCCTCTACTGGTATTATATTGTACAATCACATTACCTCCTTTTTTTACATAGTCAAGAATTGAGGTCTGCTTCACTTTTAATTCAGGAACAGTGTTGTATGCCCTGATTCCTAAAATAACGGCATCATACTGCTGCAACAGCCCCGTAGAAATGTTTTTAGGCGCTATTTCTGTCACATCGTAACCAATTTGCTTCAAATATTTTGGAACCTCATCTCCGGCACCTTTTATATAGCCAATGGATTGTCCTTTTTTGACTAGATTCAAGCGGACAACCTTAGATTCTGCAGGTAACAAAACAGATTGCTTTGGAATATGATCATAGTTGATCTCAATCATTGATTTATCAAAATACTGATCTCCAATAACCACTTTCGGTTTGATATATCCTTCGCTTTGATCCTTGGTAGGACTCACAGTAAAGACAAATTTAGCCTCATCTCCTGCAGTGTTCAATTTAAAATCAATCTCCTCGGGTGTTACCTTCCATCCCTGTGGAACTTGTAAATTCAATTTTCCCGCAACGCTATCTTGAAAAACCTGAACACTTATAGGAATTTCTTTTGCCTGATCTTCACTAAAAATAATCACTTTTGAGGCTATATCAACTATTGCTCCCGGTACGATTTCGAAAGGCTGATATACCTCTCCTTTTACGGGATCATTGTACTTGTAAACCACATCCCTTGAAAACTCAATGGTCGTTCCTTCAAAATCGATATTGAAAACAACTTTATGCGCTGATTGAGTCACTGGATTACCTACTAAATCAGGATCTTGGACCTTATACATTCCCATACTTCCTTTTTCTTCGAGCCAGTAAGGTGCGGTAAGTTCAGCATCCACAGCAATCGACATTTGAATTTGATCCCTTACAGATTTATTATTCGCCATATCCTTGTTAAGGTCAATGGCTTTTTTCTGGGGTAATATCTCAACGGATTTCAAGGTCATTTTTTGATCGCTCCTATTGATCGCCTCCAACTTAAGGGATATATTTTGACCTTCCGTAGCATACGGATGTTCGGCAACAGCCTCAAGGTAAAGACCTGAACATGCTACGATCACCTGTTCAATTTGTTTTGTTTTAAGTTCTTTCCAATGGGTATCTTTCAGATCTTTGATAAGTGAATAGGCAGCTAAAAGATCCAAGATACTGCTTGATGGTTTATTAAAATCAAACTCTTTTTGAACTTTTTCAAGTATAGTTTTTATGGGTTCACCGCCATCTACTCTCGACCAACTGGTATCCACTCCTTCAAAAATATTTTTTCCATCTGAAGGCATTTTACCTTTTAGTAATTCTACATATTCCATATCGGACCCTCTTGTTCCAGTACTACCGAATCCTTGTGATTTATGCATACTTCTGCTTAAGGAAGATATTTCGGAGTTTGACAATCCTATTGAAGGATAGTAAACACCTGTATCAAAGGAAAGCATTCCTGTTTTGTCTACTTCTTCAAATTTTTCTCTGCTTCCGTAAAACCACCAATGCGTATTAAAAAAAACTCGTTGAGTGGTCCAAGGTGGTAAGTTATAAGACTCATAAGAATCGTCGGCTGCCAAATCAAAAGCTTCTAAACTTAGCATGGCAGAAGAGGTATGATGACCATGTGTTTCACCTGCAGAATTTGCATTAAAACGATTGATAATGACATCAGGCTGAAAGGTTCTGATCACCTTTACTACATCTTTTAAAACTTCTTTTTTATCCCAAATATCCAGAGTTTCATCCGGATGCTTTGAATAACCAAAATCATTTGCTCTTGTAAAGAATTGTTCTCCTCCATCAGTTTCTCTGGCCTTTAGCAATTCATTGGTTCTGATCACACCTAAAAGTTCTCTGATCTCAGGACCAATTAAATTCTGACCACCATCTCCTCGGGTAATAGACAGATAAGCGGTTCTGGCATGCACATTATTGGCAAAATACGAGATCAATCTGGTATTTTCATCATCGGGATGCGCCGCCAAATACAATACTGATCCCAAAAAATTAAGCTGTTCAATAGACTCAAATATTTCAGCCGAATTTAGTTTCTGCGGTGCTTGAGAAAAAACGGAACTACCGAAAAAGAATACAATTGAAAATGATATTAGGTATTTGACCATATAATATTTGATAAAAAGATTCATAAAGCATAAAGATCCCTTAAGCTTAAAATAATGACTTAAGAAATTAAAATTCAGCCAAATTCAACATCAATCAAGGATATGAATGGCTTAAGAACAAATCTAAAAAAATATAGTATTCATTTATGGATATTAAGAAAATCTTAACATATAAGATTGTTGATATACTAGACAAATAAATTTTCAAAGTTCGACTTTAAAATAATATATTTGTATGCTTGATGCCTTCTCAAAGGATTGAATACAACTTGAACAAAATGATCATGTACTTCTTGATCAGAAATTTGATTTAACCATGAGGGGTAGCAGCAACTAATATCAACGTATCTTTAAATTAAAAAGAATGAAGTTTATAGTTTCCAGCTCTCAATTATTTAAACAGTTACAAATACTAGGTGGAGTGATCAACAGCAACAATACCTTGCCTATCCTTGATAACTTTCTTTTCGAGTTAACTGACAATCAATTGAGAATTTCTGCATCAGATCTTGAAACCACCATGAGTACCTCAATTGATGTTGAGGCAGATGCTCCCGGAGCTATTGCTGTACCTGCAAGATTACTGTTGGATATACTTAAAACTTTTCCTGAGCAACCTTTAACTTTTAAAGTTGAAGACAATAATACGATTGAGATCAATTCGGAAAGTGGTAAATATGCTTTAGCTTATGCTGATGGAGAAGAATTTCCGAAGGCTGTTGAACTTGAATCTCCAAGCAGCACAACTTTAAAAGCAGGTATTCTTGCAACAGCAATTTCAAAAACGATCTTTGCTTCTGGTAATGACGATCTTCGACCTGTAATGAGTGGTGTGTTTTTTCAATTGAGTCCTGAGAATCTGATCTTTGTGGCAACGGATGCGCATAAACTTGTAAAGTACATCAGGAAAGATGTGACTGCCAATGAAGTTGCAGAATTTATCATGCCGAAAAAACCTTTGACTCTTCTAAAGAATATTTTATCCGGAAACGATGAGGATGTCATAATTGAATACAATGATACAAATGCTAAATTCAGTTTTGGAAACAGCACCTTGGTCT
>JAAESS010000128.1 GCA_024229195.1 Flavobacteriales bacterium
GCTGCATTGGTTTCAGGTGGAGTCGACAGCTCCGTTACAATTCCCTTATTGATAGAACAGGGATATGATCCTCATATTTTCTATATAAAGATAGGTATGGAGGATCAGGATTCATTTATGGATTGTCCATCAGAAGAAGATATTGAGATCACAACATGGATTGCAAAAAAATACAATTGTAAATTTGACATTGTCGATTTACAAAATGAATATTGGTCATCTGTTGTAAAATATACCATCGATACAGTAAAAAAAGGGCTTACCCCAAACCCTGATATAATGTGTAACCTCCTAATCAAGTTTGGAGCTTTCAATGAAAAACATGGGCATGAATTCGACAAAATAGTTACTGGTCACTACGCCTCAAATTATGAAACTGATGAAGGTGTTTTTTTAGGCACTGCTGCTGACAGGGTTAAAGACCAAACGTATTTTCTAGGTCAGATTACCTACCCACAGCTGGAAAAAACAATGTTTCCAATAGGAGATATGCCTAAATCAAGGGTTAGAGAAATTGCAAATGAGATGAAGCTCCCTAGCGCTGGCAGGCCTGATAGCCAGGGAATATGCTTTCTGGGTAAGATAAACTATACGGAGTTTATAAAAAATCAGATTGGTGAAAAACCCGGTGAAATAAGGGAATTGGAAACCGGTAATATTCTTGGGGAACATAAAGGTTTTTGGTTTCATACAATAGGTCAGCGAAGAGGACTAAAGCTAAGTGGTGGACCTTGGTTTGTGGTAAAAAAAGACATTGAAAACAACATTGTTTTTGTTTCAAAAGGTTATGATCCAATATCCAGATATAGCAATATCATTAAAATTGAGGATATCCATTTTCTAAACCCAAACCATGATTATCATAAATTGGAAGA
>JAAESS010000129.1 GCA_024229195.1 Flavobacteriales bacterium
CCTGAGCGAGTCTGTTTAACTCACTTTTCTGCTATTAGGCCAACTCAAGAAATAGCAGATCAGTTGATTGATGGTATCCACTTTGTGAGTAATCTAACTAAAAAATACATCTCTCATAAAGACGCTGAGTCCATTATTTTTAATGAAATGATGAACTATTTTTTAAAGGGAATTAAGAAAGTTGGAAATGATGACCTAGAATTTTGCAGAGATAGGTTAAAACTTGATGTCGAAATTAATACTCAAGGATTAATTTACTGGCAGCAAAAAATTAGTTCTAATTGATTCTTGATTTTAATTAGCTCAATATTAAATAGATATAATGTACATATGTTTTTAGAGTTTAATAATGAAGAATCTTTTATTAGCACTAAATAAGTACTTTGCTATAGTACCTGGACAATTAAGGCCTTATCGGAAAATTGTCCTCATACTTGCACTACTCTCAACTGTTTTTATGGGCTATGGGACGACTCGTTTTGTCTTAGACGTCTCTTTTGAATCTTGGTTTAGCGAAGATGACCCAGCAGTAAAGTCCTTAAATGAATTTCGTGAGCAGTTTGGTAGCGATGATGGGCTCTTTATTGTATATGAAGCCAAAGACGGAGATGTATTCTCAAATCAATCTTTATCTTTAATTTCTGAAGTAACTGAAGCACTTGATAACGATGAGAAAATTAGTGATGAGGTTTGGCTTGAGCAATATGGGATAACCTCCAAGGTTGCCGAGACACTGAAACATATCAAGCGGGTTCAATCTTTAACTAATATTCGTATTCAAAAAAATGAAGACGATGTATTGAGCGCCCCTCTCTTGGTTCCAAAAACCATTCCCAGAGATGCAAACATACTTGGCGAGATTAAGTCTGAAGCTGGCAAACAATCCAGCCTGCCGCTCTTTATGTTTTCAAAAGACCATCGCTTTGGTGCAATCTCGATTACTACAGATTTTGGAACGATTCCTTTAATTGAAAATCAAAATGAAGAGCAGTCCTTGTTTTCTGATGACGATTGGAGCGATGATTTTGAAGATTCAGTAGATGATCAGGTTGTTCTTCAAAAAGTTAAATTTAAAGATATAGAGCCATCACTATATATTCCTTTTATGCAGGCTGTTTCAGCCATATATGAACAACCACGGATGTTGGAAAATTTTGATTTTTATCCAATCGGGACTTCGGCGATTGTCGAGTTGGCTTGGGGAACAATGATTCAAGCGGGTTTCCTTTTGGTAGGTATGCTGATTATTATTAATCTTTTGCTTTGGACCTTGTTTCGTTCAGCCAG
>JAAESS010000130.1 GCA_024229195.1 Flavobacteriales bacterium
CCTTTGTTGGTCAATATGGTGATGGCAGGAAAAATGGGAGTCAAATCAGGGGAAGGCTTTTATGACTACAGTAGTTCGAGAAAGGCCGAAACTATTTCATCCCAATTCAAATAAACAATAAAAAAAAGCCCCGTATGAACGGGGCTTTTTTTAGCTTATAACCATCTTAAAAAATAATCCATGAGATCCTCTTTCAATTCATAATGTAATTTTATATATATTTTCATATCATCCCTCATCGAGGTTTGTTGATTTCTTAATCTACCATCAAGTTCTTCGCTGAGATCCGCAGTCTCTATGATTTTTTTCTTCATCCGTATCCGCTGTAGCATCCGTCCTATTACTTCTTTTTCTCTTATTATTTTATTTTGGAAACCTTCTAAAGGTGCCATTGCATCTATACCTAGATTCCGTTTTGCAATGCTCTCGAGTTTCTTTTCAAACTTCTCCATCTCTTTTCTGTGAAACCTCAATTCTTCCTTCCAAACCTTCAAATTGAACTTCAAATCGCTTAAATAAACTAATTTTGTCTCCATGGCCATAAAGTGTTATAATTAATAATAGCATAAATTTCTTAAAAAAAAATGAGTATACCATTGATAAAAGTCATTTTTTTTAGTGACATTTCATTTTTCTTTAAATTTAATAGCATAAAAAAAAACCCTGCCGAAGCAGGGTTTTTTTTTATGCTATTAAGAGATCTTAGTTCCTTCCTCTATTGTTATCTTCATCATCCTTTTTGGTTTTATTCCAAATCTTAATTTCATCATCTTCAGTTATTCCCGAAACGATCTCGACATTGATACCATCTGAAATACCCAATTCCAAATCCTTTCTTTCAAACTCCTGATCTCCTGTCTGAACCTCCACATAAGGAGTTTCAGTTTTTTTATCAAACTGTAACAAGGCTTCTTTGATCGATAAAACGCTGTCTTTGCTCTCTAATACTATATCTGCATTTGCACTGTAACCAGCACGTACAAAATATTCTTCATCTAAAATAACGTCAGCTTTTATTTTGAATTGAACCGCACCATTTTCTTCTGTTCCTTTGGGCGCAATAAAATTCAATTTAGCAGGAAATTTCTTTTTTTCAATCGCACCTAAACCTACTTCAATATCAATTCCAACACCTAATTTTCCAACCTCTGCCTCGTCAACCTTACCTTCAAAGATCATTTTACTCATATCAGCAATTGAGGCAATTGTTGTACCTGCATTAAAATTATTACTTTGGATCACCTGATAACCTTCTTTGACTGGAATCTCCAGGATCATTCCTGACGTTGTTGCACGTATATTTGTGTTAGCAGATCCGCCTTGCCCGGTATATCCCCTCTGAATAATTTGATAGTCATTCTGAGCATTGATCAAATCCTGTTTTGCTTGATTATAAGTTAATTGAAATCCTTCAAATTCTCCTTTGGAAATCACACCACCATCATATAGCTTTTTGTTTCGATCATAAACGATCTTTGAATTGTTGACTTGCAATTTAGCCTTGGTCACACGTCCCTTGGCACCTGTCAAAGCTTGTTCGTCTGGAATAACACGGACCTTAGCAATCAAATCGCCTTTTTTCAATTTAGCGCCTTCTTCTACATAAATTGTTTCGATAATACCAGATATCTGAGGCTTGATCTCCACCTCCTCTAAAGGAATTACTTTTCCTGTAGCCACTGTTTTTCTTACAATATTGGTCTTAAAAGGTTTTTCCGTTTCGTATTGAATCGGAGACTTACTATTCTTTTTTCCCAGCCAAACCAGAACTACTATTAAGGCTAAAATAATACTTCCAAAAATTAACTTTTTTTTCATCTGAGGCAAAATATCATGAAAAATGGAAAAAAAAGTTGAAAAAAGGGAAAAAATTACCCGGAATGGATTTTGCTGGTGGGTTTGAATTTCCCATGCCCGGAAAAACACTCGTACGATCTACCAATATTACTCCGGATAAGGAAACAGGGATTGGGAATTGGACTA
>JAAESS010000131.1 GCA_024229195.1 Flavobacteriales bacterium
CATGTGGTTACCGGTAGGCTTTGTCTTGACATTGATTTTACCAGCTAACTTTTCTACAACGGCAATTACATTTACAATGGTGATGATATTGGCTTATTTAGGAGGGTATCCATTGAAGTTTATAGCCTCTATTATTGGGGTCGGTATATTGAGTTTGGCTTTGTTTATTCTCACAGCCAAGGCCTTTCCGGATGCGATGAAAAATAGTCGTATCGATACCTGGTCAAGTCGAATTGAGAATTTTGCATCAGGCGAATCTGAAGATAATTATCAGGCTGAAAAAGCAAAAATAGCGATTGCCTCTGGTGAGATTTATGGAAAAGGACCTGGTAAAAGTGTTCAGAAGAATTTTCTTCCTCAATCTTCCTCAGATTTTATCTATGCAATTATTGGCGAAGAATTTGGATTGATAGGTGCTATTTTGATCATTATTTTCTTCCTCGGATTATTATTTCGATTCGTAATCATTGCAACAAAATCAACAACAATATTCGGCACCCTACTTTGTTTGGGAGTGGGCTTGCCTATTATATTTCAAGCCATGATCAATATGGGAGTAGCCGTTGGACTTTTCCCAGTAACAGGGCAGCCACTTCCATTGATCAGTACAGGAGGTACTTCGATCTGGATGACCTGCTTTGCCATAGGAATCGTATTAAGTGTTAGTGCTTCTGATAAGGAAATCGTAAGCTCAAAGCAAAAAGAAACATTGGAAAACCCTTTAGATATATTACATGAAGCGATCGGTTAACATACTGCTTAGCGGCGGAGGAACTGGCGGACATATTTATCCGGCCATTGCGATTGCCAATGAATTAAAGCAAAGGCATCCGGAGTCGAACTTTTTATTTGTAGGAGCTGAAGGACGCATGGAAATGGAGAAAGTACCTCAGTTAGGCTATGAGATCAAAGGATTAAATATTACAGGTTTACAACGCAGTCTCAGTTTAAAGAATTTGAGCTTCCCGTTTAAGTTAATTTCAAGCCTGTTGAAAGCGAAGAAAATAATCCGAAAGTTCCAACCGAATGTCGTGATCGGAACTGGAGGATTTGCATCGGGTCCAACCTTGTTTATGGCCAATAGAAGTGATATTCCAAGTTTGATCCAGGAACAAAACTCTTATCCCGGTATCACAAATAAAATGCTGGCGAAAAAAGTTAAAAAAATATGTGTGGCATATGACGGACTGGAAAATTATTTTCCTGCTGAAAAATTGATCAAAACGGGAAACCCAGTGCGTCAGGACTTGTTGGATATAGACCAGAAAAGAAAAGAGGCTTTGAATTATTTTAAACTGGATCCTGATAAAAAAACCATCGTGATTTTAGGTGGAAGTCTGGGGGCCAGAGCTATTAATCAAGCTTTAGAAAAAAACATACAAACAATTCTGAAAAATGATGTTCAGGTGATCTGGCAATCAGGTAAACTTTATTATGATGAATATAAAAAGTTTAGCGAGATCAACGGAGTTCAGGTGTGGGAATTTATTCAAAAGATGGATCTGTTGTATGCAGCTGCTGATATATTGATCAGCAGGGCAGGCGCTGGATCCATCTCTGAACTTTGTATTGTGGGCAAGCCCGTGATATTTATTCCTTCTCCTAATGTGGCTGAAGATCATCAAACCAAGAATGCAAAATCTGTGACAGATAAGAATGCCGGTATTCTTTTGAAAGAAGAAAATATTGAGAGTCTTCCTGAGGTGATCAGCACATTGTGTGAGGACGCTGAACAAAGAAATATCCTGAGTAAAAATATTAAAAAATTGGCCTTGCCAAATGCTACAAAAGAGATAGCAGACGAGGTCGACAAAATATTAAAATAGAATTATGTGCTAAATACTTTGGTAACTATGGCAAGCCTCTTAAATAGTGAGGGGATTATTTAAAGGGCTGTCATAGTTTTTTTAAAATTAACAGAATGAAAAAGTACAATACCGTTATTAAATTTACTGCGCTCACTTTTGTGATTGTCTTTTTGTATGGCTTTGCTGCTCAGAGAAATGCGAAGAAAAGCAATGAAGAAATTTCGGTGATTTTTGAAAACGGAGAAAACCTTTTTGTAAGTTATGAAACGGTTAATAAGTTGTTAATACAAAAGTTGGAACCGTACAATAATCAATCAAAAGAAAATATAAATTTGAATTACTTGGAGGGATTTTTACAGCGGAACAAAATGATTGAAAACGCTGAGATTTTTCTGACATTAAGTGGGGAATTAGGGGCAATAATTACACAAAGAACACCTGTTTTAAGAGTAGCAAATGAGACGGAAACCTATTATTACGATAAGTTAGGCACAAAAATGCCATTATCTGATAATTATTCTGCAAGGGTTCCTATAACCACTGATACAATTTCTGGTGACCAAGGGTTTGACATGATCGTTTTATCCAATACCATAAGAAACGATGAGTTTTTAAAAAAACAAATTATCGGGATTGATCATATTGAAGGAGAAAAATCAGATCAATTCGAACTCAAAACGAGGGTTGGTGATGTAAAAATCATTTTTGGTGATTTGTCAAGAATGGATGAAAAAATTGCGAAGCTAAAA
Source organism: Flavobacteriales bacterium (assembly GCA_024229195.1). Classification (GTDB taxonomy): domain Bacteria; phylum Bacteroidota; class Bacteroidia; order Flavobacteriales; family Flavobacteriaceae; genus Lutimonas. The sequence continues at coordinate 2,558 of JAAESS010000131.1, forward strand.
GTATTTTATCAAAAAATAATGTTGGATAGTACTATTACAGACTATAAAACGATAAACTTAAAATTTTACAATCAGATTGTTTGTGAAAAATAGATATTATGGATAATAACAATATAGCAGTGGGATTAGACATCGGGACAACAAAAATTGTTGCGATGGTTGGAAGGCAAGATGCTTATGGCAAAATTGAGGTTTTAGGAACCGGAAAAGCTAAAAGTTTAGGGGTACACAGAGGAGTTGTCAATAATATTACACAAACCATACAATCAATACAACAATCAGTTGATGAAGCCGAAAGTGCATCTGGTGAAAAAATTGGGACCGTAGCAGTAGGAATTGCCGGACAACACATCAGAAGTTTGCACCATAGCGATTACATAACTCGATCCAACTCGGATAAGGTAATCGATGAGAATGATATTGACAGATTGATCAATCAGGTATATAAACTGGTCATGTTACCAGGAGAAGAGATCATACATGTGTTGCCTCAAGATTTTAAAGTAGATGGACAAGCTGAGATCAAAACACCGATCGGTATGTATGGAGGTCGTCTGGAGGCAAATTTTCATGTAGTCGTGGGGCAGGTATCTTCAATAAGAAATATTGGACGATGTATTAAAAGTGCAGGATTACAATTAGGAAATATTACACTTGAACCTTTAGCATCGGCAGAAGCTGTCTTGAGTCAGGAAGAAAAAGAGGCCGGTGTTGCGCTGATTGATATAGGAGGTGGTACTACTGATCTTGCAATTTTTAAAGATGGCATAATCAGACATACTGCTGTTATTTCATTTGGGGGTAATGTAATTACTGAAGATATCAAGGAAGGATGTTCAATAATTGAGAAGCAGGCTGAATTATTAAAAACCAAATTTGGATCTGCCTGGCCGGGAGAAAATAAAGAAAATGAAATCGTTTCAATTCCAGGATTAAGAGGCCGAGAGCCCAAAGAAATTACGCTAAAGAATTTATCCAAGATCATTCATGCCAGAGTTGTTGAGATCGTTGAACAAGTGTTTCTGGAAATCAAGAATTACGGTCATGAGGAGAGTAAAAAGAAACTGATCGCAGGAATTGTGCTTACTGGTGGAGGTGCACAATTAAAGCATATTAAGCAATTGGTAGAATATATAACAGGAATGGATACGCGTATCGGCTATCCAAATGAGCATTTGGCCAGTAATTCTGATAGTGAATTATCAAGCCCTCTTTATGCAACCGTTGTCGGTCTGCTGATGAAAGGAGTAAGAGACAATGAAAAGCTCAATAATATAACACCGGAAATAGAAGAAGAATCTTACAAACAAACTTCTCAAGAGGATGCAGTTCCGAAGAAAACCATTTTTGAGAAATGGGGAGAGAAGTTTAGAGATTTTTTAGATAACGCAGAATAACAATACAACCCGAAAAATAAAAATTAAGTTATGAGTTTAGAATTTAGTAATTTATCTTTTGATTTACCAAAGAATCAATCCAATGTTATCAAAGTAATTGGAGTAGGTGGTGGAGGAAGTAATGCTATCAATCACATGTATAACAAAGGCATCAAGGGTGTTGACTTTGTTGTTTGTAATACAGATGCACAGGCACTCCAAAGTAGTCCGGTTCCTTATAAGATCCAATTAGGAGCTACCTTAACTGAAGGATTGGGTGCTGGTGCAAATCCTGAGATTGGAGAGCAGTCTGCCATGGAGAGCATGGAGGACATCAAAAACATGCTGAATACTAAATCTAAAATGTTATTTATCACCGTTGGAATGGGTGGAGGTACAGGAACGGGAGCAGCTCCGGTTATTGCCAAGATCGCTCAGGATCTTGATATTTTAACGGTAGGAATCGTGACCATTCCTTTTTCTTTTGAAGGAAAAATGAGAAATGAACAAGCGCAGTTAGGAATTGAAAAGTTGCGAGCTCATGTTGATTCATTGGTTGTAATCAACAACAATAAATTAAGAGAAGTATACGGTAATTTAGGGTTTAAAGCCGGATTCTCTAAAGCTGATGAAGTATTGTCAACTGCTGCAACA
>JAAESS010000132.1 GCA_024229195.1 Flavobacteriales bacterium
AATGAATGGAAGAATATTGATTTGATCAAAGTCATTATTAAAACGGTAGATCGATTGCTCGGCAGAGAGGAAGATGCATCTGATAAATTAATTACTTACGTTACTGACAGAGCTGGTCATGATTTACGTTATGCAATAGACTCTACAAAACTAAAAAAAGAATTGGGTTGGGAACCTTCTTTACAATTTGAGGAAGGGATTGAAAAAACAGTAAAATGGTATCTAGAAAATCAAGAATGGTTGGATAATGTAACCTCTGGAGATTATCAAGCATATTATCAAAAAATGTACACTAAATAAATATACATGTATCAAGAAATAAAAAAAGAGATCGAATCTTTTGGATTCAACGTAGTTTCTCATGATTTTGAAAGACCTTGGGGAGGATTTTTAGTGATTGATGAAAGTCAAGCACAAGATTTTTCTAATAAATTCTTTGAAGGTATAGACGTAAACACCTTAAAAATTGGAGGGAAACTGAGTCCGAAAATATTGATAGTAAAACCCAACGCACGCTTGTCTTGGCAATATCATAACAGACGTGCAGAAATTTGGCAAGTATACAAAGGAACTGCTGGGATTATTAGAAGTGATTCTGATGATGAAAACGAGATGAAAGAATATAAAAAAGGGGATCAAATCATTTTAAAACAAGGAGAAAGACATCGTTTAA
>JAAESS010000133.1 GCA_024229195.1 Flavobacteriales bacterium
CAACCGATGTAATCAATGTATTGTTGAAATGGATCGAGAAGGTGTAAGATGTGTTCTTGACTCGGCCTCATGATCATTATTTTACATTAATTTGTACATTCGCTGACATCAATGTTTTTATAAAATAGCCTTTATTTACTTCCACAAATGGAAATTACTTTCACTCAAGCCAAAAAAAGCGAATTAAAAGAGGCCCTGTCTTTTTTTAAACTTGCCAGCCATTCACTTAGTGAAAAAAAGGTGAGTCAATGGAGTTACTGGGTTGATCCGCCTGAAGAAAAAATAAATTGGGTGAAAGAAGGTTTTGACAATGGAGAATTCTTTTTTGTCTCTAACCAGTCAGGAAATAAGATCGCGATGTTCCGCCTTCTTGAAAAAGATACTTTGTACTGGGACGAAAAAGGAACAGAAAAAAACACAAGATACATCCATTCCTTAGTGGTTCCTCCGGCATATAGCGGACAGGGAATTGGCAAAGCTGTAATGCATAAAATCATAGACCAGTTGAGGCAACTTAAAATCCAAAAACTGAGGTTGGATTGTGATGGTTCAAACCAGCGCTTATGTGCATATTACGAGAACTATGGTTTTACTTATGTTGGCAAAAAAAACACAAATTATGCAGTTAATAATTTATATGAAATGTTATTGACTTAAAATCTTGCCTTAGAATTAATTCTTATCTTTCAATTATGAAAAATGAATCAAAATCATATCCTATTGAAAAGCTTTCGGAGCTATTAAAGGGTAATCTGATAGGGCATACTGACCAAATGATTTCAGAGCCTGAACAAATAGAATCGGCAAAAAAAAGTTCTATTACTTTTATTGGTCATAAAAAATATATTCCGCTTTGGGAAAAATCAAATGCCTCTGCTGCCATTATTAATCGTTCTTTAAAATTGACCAATCCAGGTCCAAACAAAGCGTTTATTGCAGTAGACAACGCAGATCTTGCCATGGCACAATTGCTTGATTTATTTACGCCACCTGCTATTCAATTGTATCAAGGTATACATTCATCTGCTACTGTTGATGAATCTGCAGCTTTGGATGAAGGTGTTTGTATAGGAGCGAACTCATATATCGGCCCGAATGTCAAAATTGGAAAGAATGTAACAATCTATCCCAATGTCACGATTCTGGATGACGCAAAAATTGAAAGTCATACAATCATTAAATCAGGATCTGTAGTGGCTGAGAGATGTATTATAGGCCATTATTCCATATTACAAGCCAACGTCACTATTGGATCTGATGGTTTCGGTTACAGACCAAGTCCTGATGGCAGAGGTATCGTAAAAATAACTCATATAGGAAATGTTGTGATCGGTAATCAAGTGGAAATTGGTTCTTCGACATGTGTTGACAGAGGAAAGTTTAGTTCTACCACGATCGGTGATGGTACCAAAATTGACAATCTGGTTCAAATAGGTCATAACTGTAAAATCGGGAGGGCTTGTTTGATAGCAGGAAGTTGTGGAATTTCAGGTTCTGTAACTATTGGAGATGGTGTGGTTATGGCCGGTCAAGTGGCCGTTAAAGATCATATAACCATCGGAAATGGTGTTACGATTGGAGGAAAATCAGGTATTATTAATGATATTCCAGACGGTAAAACCATTCTTGGGTTTCCGGCTGTTGAGGCTAAGGAAACATTAAAACAATGGGCAATTCTTAGAGGGTTAACTAAAAAATAGATCAATATTTCCTGAATTTTTTTAGCTCATTTAACGAAATGAAATAGTTATTCATCTAAAATTTAGATAAAATGAAAAATATTTGCTTCGTAATTGTTTTGATTCTTTTTTATTCCTGTAAAAAGGACGAACAAGAATCCAACAAAAACATTGATTCTTCTCAAGAAGAGGTTAGTGCCATCCATACTGTTTCAAAAACAGAAACACCTGTAGAAAAAGTTGTTAAATTTGTGCCACAATCTACTGACCAACAGACAGCCAATAATCTGAAAAATTTCCTTTCTCTTGATTATCTAAAAGACGATTTGTCTTTGTTACAAGCTAATGACAGAAAATTTCAATTTTATAAAATTGATTTGAATGGAGATGGTAACGAAGAAATTTTTGTGCGATTAATGGGGCCATACTTTTGTGGATCTGGAGGCTGTACTTTTTTACTTTTGGACAAATATGCCGAGATCATTACAAAGTTCACAGTGACCAGAGCTCCTATTTTTGTTGAAAAAACAAAAGTAAACGAATGGTCAATTTTATTGGTAAGAGACTCTGGTGAGCTGAAAGAGTTGACATTTGAGAATGGTTCTTATCCTTCAAATCCTTCTGTTCTCACGAAGGCTCCATATGATGCTCCAAGCGGTCATGCACAGGTTATGTTTGATGATGAATTTTATACATCAAAAACTTTTGAATTTTAATTG
>JAAESS010000134.1 GCA_024229195.1 Flavobacteriales bacterium
AATGATAAAACAGTACAGTTCTATTCAGGTGAGCCTGGACAGGGCGTAGCCGCAGTATTTCCTATCGATGGGAAGAGTGTGGAAATCCCATCATTAAAGCGACACTATCTAAATAAAAAGATTGCATCTATCGTTTCTGGACCTGATGTTAGCATCCAATTATTTTCAGGAAAAAATTATAATGGTGAGTCTACAATTATAGAAGGTGGTAAAGGAAGCCAAAACTTGGGCCAATGGGTAAATAAAGCATCATCACTCAAAATAATTCCTAAAACAAATACCGAATATTCACCACAACCAAACTGTAATGAAAATGCAATCATCCGCATTTATGAACATGCCAATTTTGGCGGAAAATGCGTAAGTTATAATCAAGACGTACCTTTCCTTGAGGATATGAATGATAGAATGAGCTCATACAAAATTAAATCCGGATACAAAGTCCAATTTTATGAGCATGGTAATTGGGATGGAAAATACTTCACACGCTCTTCTGACAATTCATTTTCTGATGAATTTAATGACTCTATAAGCTCGATTAAAATAATAAAATAGGGATTTAATTAAATATAAAAAAATTGATGGTGTTGCATAAGTATTTATGCAACCTATCAGGTTGAAATTCATCTGCACACGACATACTTTGGAGCTATGGTCAAATCTGGTGTATGACTAAACTGCTATGTACTGTTGATCGTTCACAGTTTCGCGGACGCCATCTCTGAACTTTACGCCTTCAATAACTTCCGCTAATAACGCAAATCAGAAGTGGACCCCAATCATTGGACAAATAATTTCCGATTTCAATCTCTGCTTCTTTCGGTGATGAATCAGCCTTTAAATAAACCTCCTCATATTTCAGACTTCGCCAAAGACGCTCAATAAAAACGTTGTCAATCCAACGACCTTTGCCATCCATGCTGATCTTAATATTTTTATCCAATAACTTTTGCGTAAATTCAGCGCTGGTAAATTGGCTCCCTTGATCTGAATTGAATATATTAGGCGAACCGTATCGTTCTAATGCTTTCATCTAGTACTTCTAAGTAAAAATGCACATCCATCGTATTGGATAAGCGCCATGAAAAGACTTTTCGTCTATACCAATCAATTATCGCGACAAGATATAAAAACCCTTTTTCCATCGGTATATAAGTGATATCAGTTGCCCAAACTTGATTTGGATAAGTCACTGAAAGATTGTGTAAAAGGTACGGATAAACTTTATGCTTCTTGTTGGGTATCGTTGTTTTAGCTTTCGGATAAATAGCCCTGATACGCATTTCCGTCATGATGCGAACAATACGTTTTCGATTGACATGTTTATCTAGTTTGGCAAGTTCGTTACGAATGCGACAACTTCCCATAAAAGTATATTTCAAATGGATTTTATCAATTAATCGTCGGATCTCTAATTCATCTTGCGTCAACGGGGCAGGAATATAATAGGCGGTTGAGCGCGCAAGGTTAAGTAATTCACACTGACGTTTAATCGTAATTTTGATGGTTTTATCCAGCGTATCCTTGCGCTGGGCCCGGTTTGCTTGCCGAGCACCTTGGCTAAAAAATCATTTTCTATGGTTAGCTACCCAATTTTGGCATGAAGTTTATCAACGTCATCATTTGCATTTTTTGACGTGTTGGCGGAAGAAGAAAATATTGAAGCGGCATTTTCAATAAGTTCTTTTTTCCATGTTGTTATTTGATTGGCGTGTAAATTATGCTTTTGTGCTAATTGAGCGATGGTCTTGTCACCTTTAGCAGCTTCTAAAGCCACTTTTGCCTTAAATTCTGGTGAGTGGTTTCTGCGTTTTCTAGTCATGTTTAGCCC
>JAAESS010000135.1 GCA_024229195.1 Flavobacteriales bacterium
CCACTTCATATTCGAGTGAAGCATTGCTGGCTTTAAGCATCTTTATATTCAAGCCTTTGTAATCGATCATTTGGTTTTGTTCAAAGGAAAATGTAAACTCATCCTCAAATCTGACTTTAGTCAAAACACCAATCAGTCCTCTGTACGTAAATAAAAGTTCGTTGCCTTGCATTCCCGTAAACCTTAGCTCCTGGGTATAGCAATCGCTGCATTTTTGAAAAGATTCTGTCATGACTATCCGGTCATTCAATTTGTATTTTTTCAACCTGACCAGATCACCCTCAGGACTAACGATAACCGCAATCACATCTTCAGGATCATCCTCATTTATACCCACACCCCAATATTTACCCTGCGTTAATTTTTTATTATCATAGTACAGATCATAGCCATCTTTTAAACTTCTCAAGGGATAAATTACACCTTCTTGATATTGAAATTTTAAAAAGCCTTTTTTTGCTTCAAAGGATTCTGTCATTTGCACTTGCAATTGCTTGGTTCCTTCGTTTGATACCGCAACAACCTCTCCCTTTTCAGCTTTCATTGGCACATTCAGTTTTGTTCCGTGAAACTCCCGCTCTTGTGCAGATCCTACATTAGCAAACAGAACCAAAAAGAAACACAAGAAAAATCCTCGAAATACTTTCATAAAAAACAATTTATCTTTTTTAGATGAATGATAAGTAAAAGATAAATTTATCAATTTTATGCTTACGAAAGATTTCTTTATTGGATTTGACATAATTTATCCGAGAGGCAGATAAGCTGTTAGTCAATTAGATATTTGAAAACCTAAAAATTGTTTCACTTTCAAAGGTCTCGCCGGGCTTTAACAAAGTCTGTGGAAAATGCGAGTTGTTTAATGCATCCGGGAATCCTTGCGCTTCAAAACAGATCGCCGGGTAATCACTATAAACTGCAGCGTCTTTAAAAGGTAAATTCGCGAATTTTGGCGGGGTGTAAATCACCATTGCAGGTTGGTCAGTATCCACTTCCATTTGGATTCCGGATTTCTTAGAAGTCAAAATTGCTTTTTCCTTACCCTCTGTCAATACGAATATATCATCCAGTCCACTAAATCCTGTTTTCCCGATTACTGACCTATTGAGAAAATCATAGGGTGTCCCTTTTAACAAATTATATTTACCGGTAGGGATAAGATCATCACCCAATTCCAGATAAGCATCAGATTTCAACTCCAATTCATGGTCCAGAATTGTGGACTCCCCATCTAAATTGAAATAAGCATGATTTGTCACATTCAAGACAGTGGTCTGATCCGTTGTTGCTTTATATGAAATCTTTAGTTCGCCTTCATGAGTCAATGAATACGTAACTGAAATATTTAAGTTTCCGGGATAACCTTCTTCTAAATGTTCACTCATATACAACAGCGTAATTGAGGAGTCCTCTCCCGATTCAATCGATTCAACTTGCCAGATTTTTTTATCAAATCCATCATTACCTCCATGTAAATGAACTCCATTTTCAGTATAGATTGGATACTTTTTCCCATCAATTTCAACACCACCTCCTGAAATCCTACCTGCATGTCGTCCGATTATACTTCCTAAATATATTCCATATTTCAAATAGCCCTCAGTCATATAATCTGACGCCTTTGACAAACCTACCACAACATTGACAAGTTCTCCCCTTTTATCCCGAACCTTAAGACTCATAATTGTAGCTCCAAGGCTTGAAATTTCCAGTTCAATTTGATTTTTGGACTTTAGTGTATATGTTTTGGGTGCTGACATTTTTCTTTACATTATGTTTAAAAATATTTCTTCTGTTAGAATATATTCATGGATCTATTATGGATACTCCGTCACTTATATTAACCTTAATTGAAGATAATTCCATTTCGAATTTGTCTTGATAAGCAGTTTTGGTCTTTTCAATAAAATCTTCAATTTTATTGGCATGAATCAAATTGATCGTGCATCCTCCAAATCCTCCTCCCATCATTCGTGAACCAAGTACGTATTCAATATTTTTAGAAAAATCAACTAAAAAATCGAGTTCCTTGCAACTGACGTCATACATGTGTCTCAAACCTTTATGTGATCCGTAGAGGCAATCTCCGAATCCTTTCAGGTCATTCTGACCCAAGCATTGAACTGCTCTACGAGTTCTGCGCTGCTCCTCAGAAACATAAAGAGCCCTATTGAACACTTTCTCAGGCAGGACCTGTCTGAATTCCTCTATCACTTCTGGTTCAATTTCAGCCAAGGAAACATATTTTGGATATTTCTTTTGAATAGCAGACAAGGCTATATCGCATTCATCTCTTCTTACATTATATTCACTGCTTGCCAAACTATGCGACACATTCGTATTGAGAAGCAGCAATTTGTAGGGAGAAAAATCAGCAGGAATAAGTTTATATTCTAGGGTATTACAATCTAAAAGAATCAAACTGTTCTCTTGCCCTTTTACAACTGCAAATTGATCCATGATACCGCATTTGGTACCCACAAAAGAATGTTCAGCATCACGCGATAATTTGATCATTTCAAGATCGTTCAATCCAATATCAAAAAGTTCATTTAAGCCTTTGGCCAAACCGCATTCAAGGGCTGCAGAAGAACTGATCCCGGAACCAACAGGTAAATTACTCTCAATAATGCAATCAAAGCCCTTAACGGATCCTGGTTTTAAAATATTTATATGATAAATTACCCCACGAATATAATTCTGCCATTCTATTTCGCTCCTTGAAATTTCGCTTAGATCAATGTGAAAACTGCTCTTAAGGTTAGTCGAAAGTATTTCACAAGTATCGGAATCATTCTTTCTATATCTTAACCTTATTTTTTTATCAATCGCTGCCGGCAGAACAAGTCCACCATTGTAATCAATATGTTCACCAATCAAATTGATTCTACCCGGAGATTCAACTATAATATCGCTTTCAAATGAATTGACGTCTAACATTGATGTTTTCTTTTACTTTTTTTCTATTTCAAACAATTAAATTATTTAACCCTATAAGGTCATCCGTTTAATTTCAACCAACGATTCTGAACTAAAACCTTATTCAATAATCTTCAATGCCAACCACTTTTCAAGTGCTGCCGTAAACCTTTCTTTTTCTGCCTCGGTCATATTCTTGATTCTTGCATTGCCGTGGTGTTTTCCTTCCATAAAGAACCATTCTGAATCTCCTTTTTCACTTTGCGGAACAGCAGTTGCAGACCAAGTATCTATGGCTCCGTTGATATAGATCATACGATCAACACCTTTTTCGAGCCAGATATTGACATCCTTGAGGAGTTTTCCGTCAAAGTCAACTTCCATCTTATTTGGCAGGAAGGTAGCCTGAGGGTTATTATCATTGGGCAGGGCCACCAAATACCCTTCAAATTCATCTGTCTCATAGCCATAATAACCCATTTCCTGAGCAGACTGATAATAATGCGATCCATAGGCATCAATCATCTTATCACTAAAAAAAGTAATATCAGACACAGAGAGCAAATAGAAAAGCATCTCCTCTACCGATGCCTCTTTACCAGGAATCAAGTCACAATCCCGGCCATACTGCCAAAAAGAAAAAGGGTATTCCAGCACGGTATATTCGAAAGCTTCCTCAAAGGTATGGTAGGTAAAATTCACCTTTGCCTCAAGACTGTAAAACTTGAGCAGAGGCAATATCTCCTCTCTATTCGATAATACTGCCATCTGAAAAGACTTGATCTTATCTCTGCACTGGTCCGAACCAACCGAATCAAGAAAGTCATACAAACGCTGCTCTTCTAACTCCCTGTTGATTGGCGCTACATAGGGCACACTTACATCTACATCATCAGGATAAAAATACCTGTAAAAAATAGTTGTTGCCCCTCCTTTCGAGATGCCTGTACTCACCCATTTTCCCTGATAAATCTCTCCAAAAACCTGCCTTATATAATGCAGATCTGCAGTGGCTTGTTTTAAATTCAGATAGTTATAATCTAAGGAATCAGGCATACTTTCACCAAAAAAACGATGTTCTACATCGATCTGGTTGGCATCTAAAAAATCAGTGAGCTCTGAAATACGGTTACGATTTCTGCTATAGCCCTGTGTTATGATCACAGTTGGGTTATCAAGTCCCTTGTGCGATAAAAACGCCCTTTGATAAAAAAATCCTTTTGATGCGTCAAAATGATCCAGCGGTTGCTTAATTTTTAATTCATAAGATGATTCATAGCCATTGGCTGTTTCGATCTGTGTAAAAATAACATCAGGAAGTTCAAATAGAAGATCATTGTAATTTTCGGTTTGTGCATAAGAAAAATGAAAGCCCGTAAGCAGCAATAGTAGCGCAAAAAAGTACTTATTCATCGTGATTTAGGTTTAGAAGTTTTGGCCTATGGTAAAGATAATAATTCACTCATGATAATCTGCTGATGCGAATATTTTCTTTTGTTTTAAAATTATTTACACATTATCTAAAAAAAATGTTTATAACTAATTGAATATAAATGAATTAATCTCATGGACAAATTGTACATTTATAACCACCAAACAATAATAATGATAAATTTTTTAGAATTAATGCTAGCCATGTTTTTAGCTGTTATTCTCGTTCTTTCGCTTCCTTTTTTATTCCTAACAACTACAATAAATGTTGTCGATGAAAATGGTCTCAAAGTTTTGAGTGAATAATCTCTAAACCATAACTTATAAAAAACCCGGGTGAATATGACCCGGGTTTTTTTATTGCCTTTTACGACTTTCAAATATTGATCCAATAGGTAAACTTAACAATCAGGGCCCTATAACCCGGTGAGAAAGGTGTTGTTTTATAATTGTCATTATAGACAACATATAAATCAGATAGCGGTCTGAAACGCCATTGCAAGCGAGAATTGATGCTAAAATCTTCATCCAGACTGTTGAATTGGATAAAAGTTGACCAAAACAGGTTTTTAGTAAACGTAAATTCCACCTTTGGCCCAACGAACCAAACTGATTCGGTTGGATATGGATCCGGAAGGTCAATATAATTAAAACTAGACCTAAATGAAGCTGTAAAATAAGGTTGTACCCTGTACCTGAAATCACTAGTCAAAGAATACTTATAACCATTGAAAAACTCCCCCAGATCTGTTCTCACCTCATACAAAAAGTCCTTTCGGTTATCAGACTGGTAAGTAAAATCAAGCTTTGTATAGTTGTATTTACTAAAAGCCGGTAAAGGAATCCCGTCATCCGATCCGGTCGGGTCAAAATCATCAAGCAAATAGGTATATCGATGATTTAGCGCCATTTCGATCTGACTTTGATTTCTGAAAGCAATTTGATATTCTACATCAACCATTCCGTCTGTATATTTAAAATCGAGATCAGGGCTCCAGGTTGTTGAACCCCTCACTTCAATGGTATGGGTATTGATCTTTGAACCTGCCGGATAAAATATTCTGGTTGCCACCGGATTTATGGTAACAATATCGTTTCTTCTTATAAAACCCAGATCAGACTGAAAATCGTCACCAACATAAATACCACCGATATTGAATTTCCAATCTCGGGTATTGTACTCTAAAAATCCACCAGAAGACAGGTCTTTGTTCCCTGACTCCGGAGTAAAAGATTTGTGCAAATAATACTTACCGGTCCATTTGTTGTCTTCACTTCGCAAATTAAAATCAAGGCCCAGTACACGGTTAAATTCTTCTGCATCTTCAACAAAATCAGTCATCTTGGTAACCTGCCTATTCACAAAAATAAAACCGATGTTCGACCTTTTAAACACTTTTTGCTGCAGTGCCACTACCGTATTATTATTTGTTGGAATTTCATTGGCTGCGTCTTCAGCTGTTTGTATATTCAAAACCCCGATCCGCAAATTCTTATTGAGTTTACCACTCAATCTGGCCCCGGCAATGATGCTGTTTTCAATATTATTATCGTCAAGATCCTTTGCAATCCCGATCCTTCGTGAAAAAAACGGATTTGCCGACGTTGCATTTCCAAAATCCGAAAACAGATCTGCATTATCAATAAAGAACTGTCGTTTCTCTGGTAAAAATGCCTCAAATCGAGTGAGGTTGATCACGAGTTCATCGACCTCAACTTGCGAAAAATCCGGATTTACCGTTAGGTCGAGATTTAAACTATTGCCTATCGGAATCTTTGCATCACCTCCAATAGAAAAATCAGTGCTTGTACTGCTCGGATCAAACTCCTGTGAAACATTTCCTGAAACATATGGAATTACTGCGAACTGAGTTTTTACTTTATCCAGTGGCTTTTCAAAGGTCATCAGCCCCATAAATGCCAGGTTCATGACGATCTGATTTTGGGGTGTATTGGCCCAGGTACTCCATTGGTTAGACTGGGTATCAAAACGATAGGAAGTAAAACGCCACTGGGTTTCCTGATCCCGAAACTTGAAGGAAGCCAGCGGAATTTTCATTTCGGCGATATAATAACCATCATATACTTTGGATATATTTTCCCATTTAACATCCCAGGTTGATCTAAAATCTTTGAAACTATTACCCCCTCCTGAAATCAATGCCTCTCTCTGAACCCCCTCAGGATTGGTACCAAACATAAAAGCGTTAGTTCCATCTCGATAAGTATCAAACATCATCGTAATATTATCATTACCCCTGGCCCTGAAATCACGTTTTAAAGAAGGCACCACGTAATCATCCCCTTGCAAATACACTTTAATTCCTACATAGAGGTACTTCTTGTCAAAAAGCATCTTGATCTCCGTCTGTGAACTACTCAATAATGTGTCTGTTGGGAAGTGTTGCCAAAATTCTGATGCAACCTCTGCAGTGCTCCAAGATGCTTCATTCAGAGCTCCATCAAGCTCAATTTCTTCTTCGATCCATTTAACGGTAATCTCTTTTTGATTTCCCTGAATATTATCCTGGGCAACCAAACTCTGGCAGATCATGCTCAAAAGCAAAAAAGTAAGATTTTTTAGTAGTCTCGGCATAGCTATGAAGTACAAAGATAATAGACTAAGCTCAAAAATAAAATATCATGATTTTTCACAGAAGAGTTGAACATACCTACTTTTTAAGATTGAGTACTAATTTATTCGTATCTTAAGGCTTCAAAAACAGATAAAAATGCTATTAACGAAAAGATTAGAAACGGCCCTTGATAAATTATACACTGCCTTTTATAAAGACGAGTTGGACCCTGAAAATTGTTCACATTGCGCTGTCGGAAATATTTGCGATAATATGGATGCCTGGAAGCACTTTACAGATATTCATGGCTCAGTACAGCTGAACTATCTCGGACGACTACATCAAACTTTAGGGAAAAGAATTAATGGCTATACTCCTTTTGAATTGTTGCGCATTGAAGCCTCTTTTTTAAAAGGATGTGGATACAGCATTAATAAAAGAAACAAGCTGCTCAAACCAGCTCCGGTGATCGATCAGGAGATGATGTTTAAAGGTCTTTGTGCCACCATTGACTATCTCTGTGCTTTGGACGGCGTTGAAAACGTTATGGAATTGTATAAGCGTTTTGATCTTAAAGTTGAAAGAAAAAAAAGCGTTGTCGTTTAGTGATTTTAGATTAATAAATGTTGATTGCTGATCTTTGATTTTCCTTTTCAAATCCCAAATCTCCAATCTCCATTCTCCAGTCTCCAATCTACCCTTTCTCGGCCAACAACTTATTCTGCTCTTCCATCAGATCCGTAAGTCTGGTCAATAATTCAATATTTTTTGGCGTCACAACAGTAGCATCTTTGGTATCTTCTGCCTTTTTGATCAGTCGGTTCATAAATTTAACCACGATAAAAATGGTAAAACCAATGATAAAGAAATCAATAGCTGCTTCAAACAATGCGCCATAACCAATGGCCACCTCCGCTTTTGTCATAGCCCCATCAGGCCCGATGATGGCGTCTTTCAGCACAATTCTCTTGTCTACCATATTCGTATTACCTGACAGCAAAGACAAAGGGGGTAACATGACCTGTTTGACCAATACATCGATCACCTTGTTAAAAGCGGCTCCTATGATGATACCGATGGCCATATCCATCATATTTCCTTTTACTGCAAAATCCTTAAACTCTTTAAATAGTTTCATACCATGTTATTTTTAAGCCGATAAAGATATTTGTAAAAAGCTTTAGTTCAAAAACAAGTTTGAAATATCATAAGTGTCTGTAAAACGATATATTTGCCGCTCAATTTTTTATATGCAGCTTCAGACCGATTATCAAAATGCCATTAATTATGCCGCCGAAAGACATAAAGATCAAAAGGTTCCTGGCACACAACGTAGTTATTTAGTGCATTTGACCACTGTAGCCATGGAAACCATGATCGCTGGAGAGCATACTGCCTATTTTGATCGTGGTTTTGCAGTGCAAGTAGCTATTTTACACGATTTACTTGAAGATACTTCGACAACTTTTAGCGAAATACAAGCTGTATTCGGACTTAAAATTGCCGATGCTGTGCTGGCTCTTTCCAAGAACATAGCCCTTGAATCTACGGAGCAAATACCTGACAGCCTAGAGCGCATCAAACTACAATCTAAAGAAGTCTGGGCCGTAAAATTGGCTGATCGCATCAGCAATATGCAAAAACCTCCCGTGCATTGGGATCAATTTAAAATAATAGCCTACCAAAAGATGGCACGTGTGATCTTGTCAACACTCAAAGGTGGAAATGTCTATCTTGAAAAAAGACTGGAAGAAAAGATTCTTGACTATAACCAGTATATCAAATAAACTATTCGGAAGCTCTTTGGATAATGGCCATTGACATGGTTACGAGTCTTGTGATCTCTGCAAGATCATAATCACCATTGCCATTCTTTTTGATGAGTTTAGATCCCATTCCCACGCAAGTGACACCTGCCTTGAACCAGGCTATGATATTTTCTTCATTTGGAGACACACCACCTGTTGGCATGATACTGGTCCATGGTTGCGGGCCTTTGACAGCTTTGACAAATTCAGGTCCATATACATCTCCCGGAAATAACTTAACGATTTCACAACCCAGCTCTTCAGCTCTGGCAATTTCAGTAAGCGTACCGCAACCTGCAGACCACAACACCTTTCTTCTATTACAAACAATAGCGATATCTTCTCGTAATACCGGAGTCACCACAAAATTAGCACCTATTGACATATAATATGAGGCTGAAGCAGCATCGGTCACCGATCCTACACCCAAGATCATTCCCGGTAATTCATCCTTAACATATTTTACCAATTCTGCAAAAACCTCATGGGCAAAATCGCCGCGGGCCGTGAATTCGAGCAAACGCGCACCTCCTTTATAGCAGGCCGCCACTACTTGTTTACAGGTTTCCCGATCAGGATGGTAGAATAAAGGAACCAATCCTGTTTGCTTCATTACTTGCGCTACTTCTGTTCTTGAATATTGTGCCATAACAAATTGTAATTTTTTTATCAGCGTGCTACTCTTCCTGAAGCATCGCCTCCCATCAATTTTTCTACCTCCTCTATACTAACCAGATTTGCATCTCCATTGATGGTGTGTTTTAAGCAAGAGGCAGCTACTGCAAAATTCAATGCATGCTGGTCATCTTGAGGATACTGCATCAAACCATAGATCAGGCCTCCCATAAATGAATCTCCGCCACCTACCCTGTCAACTATATCTGTGATCTGGTATTGCGGTGACTGATACATGGTTGATCCGTCATAAAGCACACCTGCCCAAGTATTATGAGAAGCAGAAATTGAGCCTCTTAAGGTTGTAATTACTTTTTTCGCTTTAGGAAACTTTGCCATCATCTGTTTGCAAACCGATAAAAAAGCCTCGGCCTTCACATCAGATCCTTGGGTAGTGATGTCGAGTCCTTCGGGTTTGATCCCAAAATGCTTTTCTGCATCCTCTTCATTTCCTAAAATAATATCACAATAGGACGTCAGTTCTGTCATGACCTTTTCGCGGTATCCTCCATAATTCCAAAGTTTTGCCCTGTAATTCAGATCCGTTGAAACGGTAATTCCCATCTCACTGGCTACTTTAACAGCTTCCAAACAGGCTTCTGCAGCCCCTTTTGAAATTGCAGGGGTTATTCCTGTCCAGTGAAACCAGCCCACATCTTTAAACACTGTTTTCCAATCGATCATTCCAACTCTGATCTCACTCATCGCTGAATGGGCCCTGTCATAGATTACCTTTGAGCCTCGCGATACTGCACCGGTCTCTAAAAAATAGATCCCCAAACGATCACCTCCATAAATGATCTGGTCAACACCAACACCTCGCTTACGTAACTCCATCATGGCAGAGGCGCCTATATCATTATCTGGAAGCCTTGTAACAAAATCAACCGGAACTCCATAATTGGCCAATGAAACTGCCACATTCGACTCTCCACCTCCATACATCGCCTCAAACTGAGTGGCTTGAGAAAATCTTAAAAAACCAGGAGGAGCCAGCCGAAGCATGATCTCTCCAAATGTGATCACTTTTTTCATTCTTTGCAATTGAATATTAAATATATTAAAAAAAGAAGTATGTATTGATTTGGGTCTGGTAAATATAAGGGCTTATTTATAAAAAGGGTGTGAAATAAAGTGAATTATACGTAACACTTTAGAAAAAAAAGCGTCTTCCATATATAGCCTTTTTGACATTAAAATTCACGATCATGAGCCTTACTGTCCAAACCAAAAGAATTCACAGTGTTGACGCTTTAAGAGGTTTCGCCCTTGCCGGGGTAGCCTTGGTGCATATGGTTGAACAGTACATAGCCGGGCCTACTCCCGAAGGTTTTATGGAAGGTGTCAATTCTTTACCCGATCAGATCGTTAAAGTGCTGCTTCAACTATTTTTTACGGGTAAATTCTTTGCACTTTTTTCTATTCTTTTCGGATTGAGTTTCGCGATTCAAATGAAATCAGCGGAAGACAAAAACATACATTTTGGAAGTCGATTCTTATGGAGAGCTGCGCTTCTTTTTGTTATAGGCTATATCCATCAACTTTTTTATCGGGGTGATATTTTGACCATATACGCGGTCTTGGCACCATTTATCATTCCCTTTTACAAGATTCCAAGCAAATGGCTGCTGATTACAGCCGGTTTTATCTTTCTGGGTATTCCCAGATTTATCGCCTATTTTATTTTTGGTGGGGATAGTATCACCGGAATTCATCCCATGATGGATGTAAGTCATCCACAGGTACTGGCCTATTTTAAGACTATTAAAAGTGGCAGTTTATTGGAGGTTTTTAAAGCTAATGCCGGATACGGTATGCAGACAAAAATAGATTTCCAAATGTCAATATTTGGCCGACTTTACTATACATTCGGTTACTTCTTGATTGGCTTATGGCTCGGAAGAATCGACTTGTTCAAGAATCTGGAGGCCCAGGCCAAAAAAATTAAAAATGTAATGCTCTGGGCAGTTGCAGCAATGCTCGTCTCGGTTGTAATTACCTTTGCAACTTTTGCCACTATTGCACAACCTATTGATGATACTTCTTTACATTTTACTTTGGGCATGAACTTTATGGATTGGGTCAATATCTGTATGACCGTGATCATTTTATGTGGCTTTCTTTTGCTGTATAAAAATAAAAAATGGGAGGGTAGATTGTTGTTCTTTGCGCCTTATGGTAAAATGGCCCTCACAAATTATATTTTACAATCTGTGATTGGTACTTTTATTTTATTCGGATGGGGACTTGGTTATTTAGGACAGATACGTTTTTCTTTTCTGTGTATAATGGCCTTGCTATTGATCACGCTTCAAGCCATTATCAGTAAATACTGGCTCAAAAAATTTAAATATGGTCCACTTGAATGGTTATGGCGCTGCGGAACCTATTTGAAATGGCAAGCCTTCCTTAAAAAAAATGATTAGAATCGGTCTGTTGCTCACCGTGATCTGGTCCTAATATCGATGATATAAATCATTGACAATCATGGTTAATTAGAATAGATTTGTGACAATTTAATATTAAATTAATTATCAAAATTCTTATAATTTTGAAGTACATATTATCTGAATCTTTAAAATATATACCATGAAAAAGTTGATTGCCTTATGCGCCTTTATGCTAGTCACTACCTATGGCTGTGATTCTAAAAAAGGATCTGCAAAAATTTCTGATCAGATCAGAATTAATCAAATCGGATTCTATCCTTCTTCAGTCAAACAATTCACAGTAATAGATACTGATGCGACCAGCTTTAAACTGGTTGACGCTTATAAAAACAAAGTATATGCCGGAGAACTGGTTGATCAGGGAACCTGGGATGCTTCCGGTGAAAGGGTCATGCTGGGAGATTTTTCTTCATTTACGGCTCCCGGAGCCTATTATGTTGTGGTTAATGACACCATTGCTTCCTATCCTTTTAAGATCAAAAAAGAGCTGTACAGATCAGCTTTAAAAGCAGCTATTAAAAGTTATTATTTTCAAAGAGCTTCTATGCCTATAGAAGAGGAGTTTGGCGGTATTTACCAAAGAGAAGAGGGTCATATGGATGATGAATGTTTGTATCATCCGTCGTCAGGCAAAACAGAGGGCACTTTGAATTCACCCGGTGGCTGGTATGATGCCGGAGATTACGGAAAATATATTGTAAATGCATCACTTACTGTGGGTCAGATGCTATTAATTCTTGAGCAATATCCTGAGATGATGATCAATATTGGCCTGAACATTCCTGAAACAGGAAATGGGATCACAGATCTATGGGATGAATTGAGGTATGAACTGGATTGGATTCAAACCATGCAGGATGATGATGGAGGTGTTTATTTTAAACTAACTGCTAAAGGATTTAGTGGTTTTATCATGCCTGAGGATTACGACCTTGACCGCTACATTATTGGAAAAGGAACTGCTTCTACCCTAGACTTTGCTGCTGTTTTAGCACAAGCATCCAGATTATATAAAGACATTGATGAAAAATGGGCTGAAAAGGCATTAGAAGCTTCTAAAAAAGCTTTTTCCTGGGCTGATAAAAATGACAATATCGCTTTTAAAAACCCTGAAGACGTCAGTACCGGAGAGTATGGAGATGATGAGTTTTCGGATGATTTTTTCTGGGCTGCTACAGAATTATACCTCGCAACCAAAGACGAGCAGTATAAGGTGGCCATGAATAAATATGAACAGGCCTATGAGCATAAACTGGCTGATAGCTGGAAGAATTTTGTAAAAAACGTTGCATTTCATTCTTTATTAGAGAATACCGACCAACTGGATGAATCTATGGCAAATGCATTGAAAAAAGGGCATACTGCTTTAGCGGATGATATTCTCGGAAAAATTCAAGAGCATCCTTACAGAATTGCGCTGAATAATTATGAGTGGGGATCAAACAGTGATATATTAAATCAGGCTTATATTCTTTGTGTGGCACACAGGTTAACGGGCGAGGAGAAATACCTTTTAGGTGCCGAACAGATTACTGATTATATCTTCGGAAAAAACGCAACCGGTTATTCTTTTATGACCGGATTTGGGGCCAAAAGAATTATGTTCCCTCATCACAGACCGAGTGGAGCTGACAGCATCGCTGAGCCTGTCCCTGGTTTTATTTTGGGAGGTCCTAATGATGACCGACAGGATGCACATGACGTAAACTACGTCTCCGAATTTCCGGCGAAGGCTCATATGGATGTTGAACCAAGTTTTGCATCGAATGAAGTTTGTATCAACTGGAACGCCCCTGCAGTATATGTATTGGCTTACCTCGAAGAAGTAAGAAAATAGATACATAAAAATCCTTATTTTTGACAGCAAATAGCTTTAACTGCTGTTTTTTTATGGATAAATTCAAACCCTTATTAGATTATATCAGTCGCATAGTTGACCTTACTGAAGATGAGGAACAAGTGCTGACTTCCTTGATTTCTACTCGGAAATTATTGAAAGGTCAATATTTTCTGCAACAAGGTGATGTTTGTAAATTTAGCGGTTTTGTAATTTCCGGTTGTACCAAAACCTTCTATGTTGACGATGAGGGCCAGGAACATGTGGTCATGTTCTCCATTGAAGATTGGTGGACCTCTGATATGGGCAGCTTTATTACACAAAAACCTGCCGACTTCAATGTACAATGTCTGGAAAATACCGAACTGATACAGTTTTCTTATGAGAATCAGCAACAAATGATGAAGGAGATACCAAAACTGGAAAGATTTTTCAGGATCATCGTTCAAAGAGCTTTTGTGGCTTCCCAAAAAAGAATTGTGCGTAGCATGAGCATGAGCGCCAAAGATCGTTATCTCTATTTTAGAAATGAATATCCAAAAATAGAACAACGTATACCTCAATACCTGATCGCTTCTTACTTAGGAATTACCAAAGAGTTTTTAAGCAAGATCAAAAGCCAGCTCATTCTGGAGCAGTAGTATATTAATCTAGTTTAACATCTATTGATAAGCTACTTTATTTTAAAGTATGCCGATGTTTCGGACCTTTGTAATGAATTTCTAAAACAGAAAAAATGGAAACTAATAATATCTTACAAATTAAGTCGCTAGGATTTCCTTGGGAAACACAAGACCCATTTTTGTTTTGTGCCTACCACAGAGATGAATACCCAAAAGGAGATGAAACTATGGGGCTAGGACCTGAAAACCGGGCAGGAAGAAATATAGGACAAGACTTTGTTATAAAAGACGGATTCAGGATGTATCACGGAAGTCATATTCCTGGATTTCCTTATCACCCTCATAGAGGTTTTGAGACCATTACCATCAATAAAGAAGGTTTTGTTGACCATACAGATTCCTTAGGAGCAGCAGGTCGTTTTGGAGAAGGAGATGTACAATGGATGACTGCCGGCAAGGGAATACAACATTCGGAAATGTTCCCGATGCTGGAAGAAGACAAAGGCAATCCTCTGGAAATTTTTCAGGTATGGCTGAACTTACCTAAAGTCAGCAAATTTGTTGAGCCGCATTTTAAAATGCTTTGGCAGGATATGGTTCCTGAAGTAACACATACGGAAGACGGTAAATCGACAAGGGTTAATGTGATTGCAGGGCAACTTGGTGAGGTAAAGGCACCAAGCCCTACTCCTGATTCCTGGGCTGCAAACCCTGATCATGGTGTGGTGGTATTTACCATAAAAATGGATGCGAATGCCACCTGGAAACTACCATCCGCTGACAAGCAGAACTTAAACAGAACCTTATATTTTTATAAAGGTGAAAGTGTTGAACTAGAGGGTCAAAAAATAGCCAATAACCACCTCATCAAGTTAAATCCTAATAAGGATATGCTCATAAAAAATGGTGACAAGGACGGATACTTTTTGCTTTTGCAAGGAAAACCCATCAATGAACCTGTGGCTCAATACGGACCTTTCGTAATGAATACGGAAGCTGAAATACAGGAAGCTTTTTCAGATTACCGACGTACCCAATTTGGTGGTTGGCCCTGGCCCAATCAAGAACAGGTACATAACAGAGATAAAGGTCGTTTTGCCCTGCATGCAGATGGAAGAGAAGAATTAAAATCATAGTATTTGATCAACATCAAATAGACAGACAAATTTCAATGTTAAACTAGTTTAACATCATTTCATAAACTGCCTTATTTTCTAGAATTCAGAACCACCGCATCTTTGTACTATTGAATCAAAGTAAGATAAATGAAAGTATTGATCGAAAATGTGAGTAACCTGAACGATATGATCATGCAGGGAGAAGTTCAAGAAGCTTTTGAAAAATTCTATCATAATAATGTGGTGATTCAATATAACGATGAGGAGCCTGTAATAGGAAAAGTGGCGAACAGAAAAATAAAGGAAGCGGATCTAAATAATATTCTGGAATTTAAATGTGCCAAACCTTTGAAGGTAACAATCGGAGAACAGGCAACCATGGTAGAATGGCAGTTTCAAGATGAGCACAAAGTTTTTGGAGAACGAAAATTTACACAAGTAGCAGTTCAGGACTGGGATCAAGGCCTAGTCATCAAAGAAAAATTGTATTGCGGAAATAATCAGAAATAAATAATAAACCCATTTAATTAATAAACATGAAAAATAGAGTAAAAACAATAGCAGCAGCATTAATTATCGCAACAATCACTTTTGCCTTTACAACAATTGAAGACGGAAAAAAAGAAGTGAAGGTTGAAACAAGTTCAGTAACATGGAAAGGTTATAAAGTGACCGGATCTCATGCAGGAAGTATTGCCTTAAAACAAGGTTCACTAGACTTTAAAGACGGTAAACTTAAAGGAGGTGAATTTGTTATAGACATGACAACCATTGAAAATACTGATATGGAAGGTGAATACAAGGCCAAACTGGAAGGCCATTTGAAATCTGATGATTTCTTTGGAGTTGCAACATATCCAACAGCAAAACTAGTGTTTAAAACAGTAAAAAGTACGGGTAAGAATTCTTACGAAGTAACCGGAGACCTAACAATCAAGGATAAAACAAATCCTGTAACCTTTGATATGTCAATTTACGGAAATAAGGCTACTGCCAACATAAAAATTGACAGAACGGAATATGAAGTAAGATACGGATCAGCTAGCTTTTTTGACAATTTACAAGATAAAGCGATCTACGACGAATTCGATCTGATCACAGATCTTGAATTCTAAGAATTATGAGAATGATAGTTGAAAGACTTTCAGAATTTTAAAAAACAAAACTATGAGAACTAAAATGTTTAACAACAGCAAAAGAATAAGGTGGTCAGAACACAGAACTTACACCATCAATTCTTAATCACAAAAAGACTGTCATCCCCGACAGTCTTTTTTTTATTTTCCCAATTCAAAATCTATCTCCTTCACAAAAAATAAATTAAAAATTAATCCTAGACAAGCACATTTGTTTCTATGCATTTTTACCTACCTTAAGCTTATCAAACCTAAAAATAATACATCGAGAAGACATATCTTGTTATTATCAACAGCCGTACATGGATCGCACTCTTTATATCGATTATAACACCTTATCTCTGTTTTACCTGTAATGTTAGTTTTGACATGGACCTCACACTGATC
>JAAESS010000136.1 GCA_024229195.1 Flavobacteriales bacterium
CAACTTCCAAGTGCAATTATTTAGCATTTGAGAGGAAGATCTGATATAACGATATTTCCTTCAGTCTAAGAAAGGAAAATATGAGCCGTTATAATCAGATCAACCAAGAAGAAAGGTATGAAATTTATGCGCTTAGAAAAGCAGGTATTTCTCAAAAAGAAGTCGCTAAACGCTTAAACCGAGATCCATCATCAATTTCTAGAGAGCTTAAACGAAACGCAGGAAAACGTTCTTATAGACCAAAACAAGCACATGAAAAAGCAATCACTCGGCGTTTCTCAGCACCTCGAATTGATGATCAACTCATCGAATTTGTTAAAAAAAAAGTAATTGATGAATGGAGCCCTGAACAAATATCAGGCTGGCTGAAAAAGTATAGTGGTCGAACTGTAAGCCATGAATGGATTTATCAGCACATCTGGAAAGACAAAACCTC
Source organism: Flavobacteriales bacterium (assembly GCA_024229195.1). Lineage (GTDB taxonomy): Bacteria > Bacteroidota > Bacteroidia > Flavobacteriales > Flavobacteriaceae > Lutimonas. Next base: position 437 of record JAAESS010000136.1, read on the forward strand.
TGGTGGATTGTTATTCAAAAGCTTACGCCATGCTCAAAAGAAGAAAAAGAAGCGTTATGGTAGTAATGATACGCGTGGTCAGATCAAAAATCGTGTCAGCATTGATGAACGTCCTGAAATAGTTGAAGATAAATCACGAATTGGAGATTGGGAAATCGATACAATGATCGGAAAAAATCATAAAGGTGCTTTAGTAACAATTGTTGATCGTAAAAGTAAATTTACTCTAATCGCTCAAGTCGATAGAAAACAATCTGTTCAAGTTAAAGAAGCCACCTTAATGTTGCTAAATCCGTTCAAATCAATCAGCCATACAATAACGGCAGATAATGGAAAAGAATTTGCAAGTCACGAGGAAATCGCATTGAAACTTAAGCTCTCTTATTTCTTCGCCCACCCTTACTCCTCATGGGAAAGAGGACTTAATGAAAACACAAACGGTCTTATAAGGCAATACTTTCCTAAAGGAACAGACTTTCAGTTCATCAGTCAAACAGACGTTGAAAAAGTAGCAGAAAAACTTAATAATCGTCCTCGAAAAACATTAAATTATAAAAC
>JAAESS010000137.1 GCA_024229195.1 Flavobacteriales bacterium
CAACCAAATGAAAAAATTACTAATTATATGTTTATTCTTTTCTTTAGCTGTGCAGGGTCAGATTATGTCAGAAAAGAACAGAGCAGAAGTGAAAGATGAAATTCTTGGAATTCGATTCAATGAATTATTGCCTGTCTTAATGGATGAGAATGATATAGATATGTGGGTAATCATCTCCAGGGAATACAATGAAGATCCTATTATGAGGACCATGTTACCTTCCACCTGGCTCAATGCAAGAAGAAGAACCATACTTGTTTTTTACAGAAATAAAGAGCTCGATACCATTGAAAAATTAGCGGTCGCACGTTATGATGTCGGAAAGAATATTCAATCTGCCTGGAACAAAGAGGAGCAACCGGATCAATGGAAGGCACTTGTCAAAATCATTGAAAAAAGAAATCCTGAAAAGATAGGAATCAATACTTCTGAATATTTCAATATTGCTGATGGACTTGTTAAGACAGATTACGATGCATTTAAAAAAGCCCTTCCACCTGAATTTGAAGAGAAATTAGTTTCAGCTGAAGGTTTGGCTGTCGCATGGATCGAAACAAGAACTGAACAGGAAATGGAACTATACAATACCCTTGTTGAGGTAACTCATGACATCATCGATGAGGCATTTTCGTCTGCGGTAATTGAACCGGGTAAGACCACTACAGAGGATGTAGTTTGGTGGATGCGACAAAAAGTGACTGATTTAGGATTGAGTACCTGGTTTCATCCAACCATAGATGCACAAAGAAATGAGGAAGAACTCAAGAGTCATATCTATTCTTTTTCAAAAGGAGAGGACAGTAAAGTCATTTATCCTGGGGATCTGGTCCATTGTGATTTTGGGATAAGCTATATCGGACTAAATACAGATTGTCAACAGCATGCCTATGTGCCTAAAAAGGGAGAAACAGAAGTGCCGAAATACCTCATAGATGCTTTTAAAAAAGGCAACAGAGTTCAAGATATATTTACAGGAAATTTCGAGGAGGGCAGAACAGGTAATGAAACGCTGCTGAGTTCACTTAATGAGGCGAAAAATGAAGGGCTAAGACCTTCTATTTATACACATCCTCTGGGAACTTATGGACATAGTGCAGGAACGACTTTTGGTATGTGGGATTCGCAGGGAGGGGTTCCTGTTAATGGCGATTACCCGCTACATTTAAACACTGTCTATGCGATTGAATTAAATACCACTGTATTTATTGAAGAGTGGAACAGAGATATTCGTATCATGTTAGAAGAGGCAGGGTTTTTTGGACCCGAAGGATTTAGATATGTCAATCAAAGACAAGAGCAAATAAAGCTTGTAAAGTGATTGTTAAAAGCTATTTTAACAATTTGATTTTACAGGAAGATTTGCACACGTTCAGTCATTATTTCTCATTCTTTTTCCATATTTGATGATAGATGACAATAGCGAAAAAGATATTACATTTTACTATCAATAATATCCATCGCAGCTTTCTCGGCTTGAAGTGTCTTTTCGTAAATTTCTTTTGAATCAGTTAGGATATTATCGACGAAAGTCTTGTCCTTAATGTCTTTGGCATTTATTCTAACATTGAAATATGCTCCAATGACTGCTGTTCGAGCGCATAATATACCAACACCAGCGTCTGATAGAGAATTTGGTAATCCATCTTTGATCATGGCTTGCATTACCTCTATGGATTGATAGGCAGTCTGCATGACCTGAAAAGGGATTTCAGTAGCATATTTTGTAGCATTTTCAACAGCTTCACGACGAATCGCTTTCTCCTCAGAACTTCCTTTGGGCAATCGAAACGCCTCAATAATACGGTTGAATGAATTGGTATCCTCATCTACAAGATAAAGTAATTGATTCTTATAGGTCTGTCCTTTTTCGGCCCATTTTGAGAATTCTTCCCATTTTTCATCCCAACCTGGTTTATGTGCTGAAATATTGGCAACCATCGTTCCAAGTGATACACCCAAAGCACCCACATATGCTGAAATGGAACCACCACCGGGAGCCATCGATTCACTGGCTGTTTCCTCTGCCAATTCAGACGCAGTAAGGTCTATCAGTTTTGATTCCTGAGCACTATTCAGGACATATTCAATGATCTTTTCTTCCGGAACAAAAGGCTTGAGGTCATCAAGTCCCAAAGATTTAACCGCTATTTTAATTTTTTCACTTTCTGCAATACCCAAAGAACGTTGCTGCTTTATCAAATAAAAATCAGCCGCATCTAGCATGGCTTGCAATGGGATCAAACCTATCAATTCTGAACCCGTAACCCTTAAGCCTCTATCATCAGCTGCTTTGCACGTGGCATCAAATGCCTTATGCATGGAGGTGATGCTAATATTGGTCAAATTATAAGAAATTTGAGCAATACCGTACTCATCAATATACCATCCAATTCCTTTTACAGCTTTTAGCTTCCCCGGAATTCTAACAGGTTCTCCGTTTTGGTCAAGTATTTTTTTACCGGTTGCAGGATTTCCCTCTCTTTTTATTCTTCCTGCTTCTCTGATATCAAAAGCAATGGCATTGGCTCTTCTCGTAGAAGTTGTATTCAAATTGACGTTATAGGCAATCAAAAAATCTCTGGCTGAAATGGCAGTAGCGCCTGTTTTTGAAACGGACGAATTAAACTCGCCTGGCCCGAAGTCTGGTGTCCAAAGAGGGTCTTTTAATTTATCTTTTAATCCCTCATACTCACCTGAACGGCAATTTGCCAGATTAATCCTTGATTTACTTTTTGCAGCATTTTCATAAAAATAACCAGGAATTCCAAGCTCTTTTCCAACTCGTTCTCCAAGTTTGTGAGCAAAAACTGAAGTTTCCTCCAGACTGATACCTGAAATGGGTACCAAAGGACACACATCAGTTGCACCAAATCGAGGATGCTCACCGGAATGTTTTGACATATCGATCAATTCGGCGGCTTTTTTGATCAAAAGAAAAGCTGCGGTGATCACTTTTTCAGGTTCACCAACAAAGGTTATGACCGTTCTGTTGGTCGCTTTTCCCGGATCCACGTCCAGTAATTTGATACCTTCAACGGTTTCAACTACTGCTGCAATTGCATTTATTTTATTGTTGTCTCGCCCTTCACTTATATTTGGAACGCATTCGATAAGTCTTTTTTCCATCTTGCTCAGCTTAATGAGTCAAATTTAGGAATTGCCCCAAGAATAAAGCTTTTTTTTAAGAAAAACATATTGCTTTTTTTTCTTAAAGGAATTTGAAATTCAGACCTAAAACAATATTTCTTCCCGGATTAGGAATCAGATCTGTCTTTAGTGCTGATAAATGAGAAATATAGGTTTCATCCAGTAAGTTATTAAAGCTCAAGTTCATGCCTAGGTCCATTTTGTTCAATGAGAGATTGGCACCCATTCTTAGGTGTAATAAATTATAAGCAGGAGTAATAGTTTCGAATTGGCTGACTTTGTTTTGCTCCATAAATGAATCCAGAATCAAGGCCCCATAAATCTCATTAAAAGTATCTGTACCTTTGATTTCAACTCTTATCGTGTTCGCCCATTTATTGGCTGGAATAAGAGGAAGGTAATCTCCATTTGATTGTTCACCAATAACAATCTCATAGGAACTTTCTAAATGCAACCAATCAAAAGGATGAGGATGTAGATGGAAACCAAATTCTCCACCATATAAATTGGCATCGCTTTGTATATATTCAAATACCTGATTATCTACTATAATCTCTCCGGTAGGGTTGGCAAAAATATAATTTTTGAGGTCATTGTAAAAGCCATTGGCAAAAACCTCAATATGCCTGTTACCGTATTCCAGAGAAAGGTCAAATTGAAAATTTTGTTCGCTTTCCAAATCAGGATTTCCAATTTCAAATCTGTTGGAGCCGTGATGAACACCATATGAAGTAAGTTCTGCAAGGTTCGGAGCCCGGAAACCACTCGCAATATTTAACCTGGATGTAATTTTCTCAAAGAAGACATTTTTGTAGCCAAGTGAAAAAGTGAAGTTGCTATACGTTCGATCAATACCCTCGATTGTAATTTCCTGTGTATCCATGTCATGATCCTCTTTGTCATAAGAGGATGAAGAGAGATTTCTATGATCAAATCGGATACCTCCTTGTAAAGAACTAAGGTCATTGATTGTAAATGTACTTGTCAGCAGAAAGCCAATATCATTAATAATCGCATCCGGAATCAATATTTCCTCTCCGTAATTCTTATTTTCCTGATACATACCTTGTACGCCTGCAATGGTCTCAAATTTCCCCATTTTAGCAAAGTTGTATTTCAAATCATAAGAAAATGTTTTCAGTTTCATATCAAGAGCTGCACCCTCGTGTTCTTGATGCTCGTCGTCACTGTCAGAGTGATCTGCATCTTCCTCTTCATCATCATGGTCCTCCTCATGATCGTGTTCATCTTCAAATTCTTTCCTGTTATTCACAATGTATCCCAGGTTCAGATCAATTTTTGATTTGTTAAGAAAAAAGTGATTGTGCAGGCTCAGGATATGGGTATTGAGGTCCTGATAGGGCAGCATGACGGTTCTTGAGGTTGTTTGTTGGCCGATCTCTTCCGGAATACCAATTTCAGACTGATTATAATTATATCGGAATTCAGTGACAAACTGATCAAGATTTAAGCCAACACCTGCTTTAAAATCCTTTTCGGTAAAACGGGTATTGGTTACTCTGTCACCATCAGGAATTTGATAATCAGCATGACTGTTGAGACCTCCCCGCGCGATGAACTTCACTTTTTTCTTGGATGTTTTAAAACCGAGAGAAGTATTGCTCCCCAATGTATTAGAAAAAAAACTCTGACTAAGATCTATTTTTGTTTCATCCTGATATGCAAATTCCTCAGGATTTAAATATAAAACACCTCCTAAGGCATCGGATCCATATAACAGAGACGCAGGACCTTTGATGACCTCTACACTTTCAATTCCCGATTCATTCATGCCAAGACCGTGTTCACTCCCGAATTGTTGATTCTCTAAACGAACACCTTGGGTGTAGACCAAAACACGATTACCACTGAGGCCCCGAATAACAGGTTTGCCGATACCGGTTCCAGTAGTGAACTCTGATACTCCGGGAATGTTACTTATTCCTTGCATCAGGGTAGGAGCCCCTGCTTTTTTAAGTGATTCAATACTTTTTGATTCTATTTTCATCACATTTTCACTCTGTAATTTATTAAATGGAGCCGAAAGGATGACTTCATCCATATGAAAAACAGAAGGGCTTAATATAATTATAAGAATATTGTCATCGGAGGGTATATTTAACTCAATATTTTCAGTATTAAAGCCTACGTAGCTAATACTGAGTTTATGAATTCCATTTGGAATATTATCAAGTTCAAAAAGACCATCTTGATCTGAAGTTGTTCCTATATGTAATTCTTCTATATAAATATCTGCTCCGAATACGGGCAATAAATCGTTGTCAGTAATACTTCCTTGGATCGTATTTTGTGCGATTAAGGCATATTGGGATATCAGAAAAATAATAAGTAGATGAATTAATTTTCTCATAAAATATAGATCAATTACTATTTCTTTTCAAAAGTCTTCTCACTCTCATGTTTAAGGCTTCAACACCAAGAGAGAATGCGATTGCAAAGTATAAATAGCCTTTTGGGATGGCCCCAACACGCTGTCCGAAAATAACTGCATCTGATAAATGGGCACTTTCAGTGACCAACATAAAACCAATAAGGATCAGAAAGGATAGGGCAAGCATTTGAACAGTTGGATGTTTATTAACGAATTTTCCGACAGGAGCAGCAAATATCATCATGATCAGAATTGCCAGGATAACGGCAATGATCATAATGGGAAGAGCACCTTCGATACCATTGGTCATACCAACAGCAGTCAATACAGAGTCGA
>JAAESS010000138.1 GCA_024229195.1 Flavobacteriales bacterium
ATCATCATATGAAATACACTACGATTCCTCAAACCGATATAAAAGTGAGCAAGATCTGTTTGGGCACCATGACCTATGGACAACAAAATACAGAGCCGGAAGCCCATGAACAATTGAATTATGCTGTAGATCAAGGCATCAATTTTATAGATACGGCAGAAATGTATTCCATCCCGGGTAGGAAGGAAACACAAGGGAGCACTGAACGATATATCGGAACCTGGTTAAAAGATCAAAAAAGAGAAGATCTGGTTGTGGCAACAAAAATTACAGGACCGATGCCCTATTTTAATTATATCAGACCTGATCTGGGCTTTTCAAAAAAAGTACTGCATGAGGCCCTTGATAAAAGTTTACAGCGTCTCCAAACAGATTATGTGGATGTTTACCAGCTTCATTGGCCAGAGCGAACCGTTAATTTCTTTGGACAAAGAAATTATAAGCATAATCCGAATGAAAAATGGGAAGATAATTTTAAAGAGGTTGTTGAAGCGCTTGACGGATTAGTAAAGGAAGGAAAAATAAGACATTATGGAGTGTCAAATGAAAGCTCCTGGGGAGTGATGAAGCATGTCACCGAAAGTAAAATTCACAAACTGGAAACCTGTAAAACGATTCAAAATCCTTATTCACTTTTGAATAGGACCTTTGAAATCAATTTAGCAGAAGTATCTCTTAGGGAGCAGGTAGGATTACTTGCCTATTCTCCTTTGGCTTTTGGTGTTCTATCCGGTAAATATCTTGGAGGTCAAATGCCGGATAAATCAAGATTAAAATTGTTTCCTGCATATTCCAGATACAGTAATACTCAGGCAATGAAATTAACAGCGCTATATGATGAACTCGCAAAGCAACATAATTTAAGCCTGACTGAATTGAGTCTTGCTTTTGTGAACCAACGCCCTTTTGTGACGGCTAATATCATTGGAGCCACAACCATTGAGCAACTCAAAGAAAACATCGGAAGTATCCATGTGGATTTATCGGATGATATCTTATCCGAGATTGACCGAATACAAGATATACAACCCAATCCTGCACCTTAGTGATGAGGTCATAAATAATTGAACAAATGAAACAAGCCTTTTTTATCTTACTGTTTTTATTGAGTTCGAACTGTTTGGTAGCTCAGAAAGATTACGTTCCCACCAAAGAAAATCTTGAAGCTCGTGAATGGTTTGAAGATGCTAAATTCGGATTGTTTATTCACTGGGGAGTATACAGTGTGTTAGGTGATGGCGAATGGGTGATGAACAATCAAAATATCTCGGTAGATACTTATGAAAAGCTTCCTCTTTTTTTCAACCCCGTTGATTATAAGCCCGAACAATGGGTAAAAATGGCCAAAGATGCCGGAATGAAGTATATCACGATCACGAGCCGACATCATGACGGTTTTTCCATGTTTGACACAAAAGCCTCCGATTACAATATTGTTGAGAGAACCCATTATAAAAAAGATGTATTAAAAGCGCTTGCGGAAGCCTGTAAAAAAGAAGATATCAAATTGTTTTTCTATTACTCCCTACTTGATTGGAGGCGCGATGATTATTTTCCGAGAGGAAGAACAGGTAACGGAATTGAAGGTCGCGCAGAATCTGGTGACTGGAACGAGTATATCGCCTTTATGAAAGCCCAGCTCACCGAACTACTGACCAATTATGGAGAGATTGCAGGCATTTGGTTTGACGGACACTGGGATCAAAAAGAAT
>JAAESS010000139.1 GCA_024229195.1 Flavobacteriales bacterium
AAGGAGATCAAGGATGAAAGAACAGGCCTTATTGCTGCAGTATTATTTAATACAAGCATCTATGGAATGATCATCAGTGGTCTTTTTATCATGCCTGACGGACCTTTGGTTTTGTTTTGGATGAGCTCATTGCTATTTTTTATAAAGTACCAAAAAGCGACAGAAAAAAGTAAAATTAATTTATTTCTCAGCCTCTCATTAGTCAGTGTTTCATTAGGGATATATGCCAAATATCAGGCAGTTTATTTGCTTTTTGGCTATGGCTTATTCTGGTTAGTCTATAAAAGGGATCAACTTAGAAATCCGATACTTTATTTGAATTTAGGCTTTACCGCCCTGATCGTTTTTATCATTTTTTACTGGAATTATCTGAACAGTTTCAGTGGGATGAGCTATCATTCTGAAAGAATAACCTTATTTAGTCTTGATTTTAATTTTGACTCATTTTTAAGAGAGGTCTTAGGGCAGATCGCGTATAATAACCCATATAACTATATCGTCATTTTAATGGCACTTTTTGCCTTTAAAAAGAAAAAATACCTATCGCTTCCATACTTTAGATTGCTACTATTTATCAGTGTACCCTTGATCTTGACAACACTCTTCTTTTCTCTTTACAGAGATACGCTTCCTCATTGGTCCGGAGTAGCTTTTCTTTCTTTGGCTATTGTTGCGGCAGCTCATCTTTCAGAAAGGGAAAGAACCCCTGTATTGTTAGGTACCATGCTTTTGATTTTTTCTTTGATGTTGGTCGGAATCGGAGTAGTCAATAAAGGTTGGGTTATTGATGCTGCGATAGCAGATGGAGAAAAAATAAAAAGAGGTAAAAATGATCCTACCTTAGACATGTTTGGCTGGGATCAGTTTAAAGACGAATTAACTCTTTTAGAGGAAGATCGGCCTGAGTTAACCGACCTGCCCCTAATTTCTAATAAATGGTATCCGGGATCTCATTTATTTTATTATGTAGCCCATCCGATGGGTAAAAGTCTTTTTGTACTGGGAGACATGAAGGACATGCACAAGTACTATTGGATCAATCAAAGTATGCCACCACTTACTCCCGGCCAGGATGGTATTTATATCACTTACAGTAGAAATTTCAAAGACCCTGAGAAGGAAATGACTCCTTATTTTGAGCAGATGAAATTGCTAGAGGAATTTCCGGTAAAACGATCAGGTCAGACCGTTGAATTCGGATATATTTATTTGCTTCAAGGATATAAAAATACTAACTTAGAGAAACAATAAAAGACTGATGTTATGACAGATACTAAATTCGTCAAGCGCAAAAAACCCAATTATATAAGGGCACTTATTCTAGTCGTTATCTTGATTCTTGTAGTTTTCCTGTTTTATAATATAGAAACCTTACTCTCAGGATTATTTGAGATCCAAGAATAGGAAACGCTTGTGTAATTCAAACAAATAAATTTTCGAATAAAGGAATTTAAAAGAAAAGATGATTTAATTGATCAACTGATTCCTTAGACAATTTATTCATTGAGCATTGCCCACAGTTTATCTTTTAATTCTGTAATGCCTGTTTGTTCAAGTGATGAGATGAAAACGTAAGGAAGATCTTTGGGGATTTCAGCAAGTAATTCAGTCTTTAATTCATCATCCAGCATATCAGATTTGGAGATGGCCAAAAGCCTGTCTTTATCTAGTAATTCAGGATTGTGTTTCTTAAGTTCATTCAATAGAATATCGTATTCTTTTTGAATGTTATCACTATCAGAAGGGATCATAAACAGCAAACTGGAGTTTCTTTCAATATGTCTAAGAAATCGATGACCAAGTCCTTTTCCTTCTGCTGCACCTTCTATGATTCCGGGAATATCAGCCATTACGAAACTTTTAAAATTTCGATATTCTACGATACCCAAATTAGGTTTCAAAGTCGTAAACTCATAATCAGCTATTTTTGGCTTTGCTGAAGTAATTACTGATAGTAAAGTAGATTTTCCTGCATTAGGAAAACCAACCAGACCAACATCTGCAAGGAGTTTCAATTCAAGTTGATACCATCCCTCTGTTCCTTCCACACCGGGTTGTGCATACCTGGGCGTTTGATTTGTTGATGATTTAAAGTGCCAGTTTCCTCGGCCTCCCATTCCTCCTTCAGCTAAAATGATTTCCTGTCCGTCATTTGTGATCTCAAAAAGGATTTCCTGGGTTTCACCATCTCGAACAATTGTTCCTAAGGGTACTTGAACATAGATGTCTTTACCGTCTTTTCCGGTACTTCTGTTTTTACTTCCCGCACCTCCGTGATCAGCTTTAAAGTGTTTTTTAAACTTTAAATGAAAGAGGGTCCACATGTTTTTATCTCCTCTCAATATGACATGTCCTCCGCGTCCTCCATCTCCACCATCAGGGCCTCCTTTTGTGATGTATTTCTCCCTATGCAGATGCACTGAGCCTTTACCTCCTTTTCCGGATGCAGCAAAGATTTTAATATAGTCAACAAAATTTCCTTCAGTCATGATGAGCGATCATTAGATTAATGTATGGCAGTGATTTATTTGCTAAAGGGTATCGATCACCTCTTCTAGTTTTGCGGTAATTTCTTCTATAGAACCAACACCATCTACGCCAAAATATTTATGTTGTTTTTGGTAATAATCTTTTAAAATGGCAGTTTTTGTTTCATATTCATTGAATCTGTTTCTGATCTTGCTTTCATCTTGATCATCAGAACGCCCACTTGTTTTCCCTCTGTTCAATAACCTTTCTACGAGAAGATTTTCAGGAACTTCTAAGGCTACCATACCGCTGATACTTGTATTTTTTTGAGTTAAAAATTCATCAAGGGAAACCGCTTGTGATTCCGTTCTTGGAAATCCATCAAAAATAAAACCCTTGGCCTCAGGATTATTATTAACCTCCGCTTTTAACATATCAATGGTCACCTGATCCGGAACAAGAGCCCCATTATCCATATAGGATTTCGCCAGTATACCCAATTCAGTCTCATTTTTGATATTAAATCTAAATACATCACCTGTTGAAATGTGAATCAAATCGTATTTAATTTTTAATAAATCTGCTTGAGTACCTTTTCCTGCTCCTGGAGGTCCGAACAATACTATGTTTTTCATATCAAATAAATTATTTCCTTAATTCTGTTTTCAACCTATAATTTCAACTGATAAATATCGGGAAGATTTCTACCCAGTCCATCATAATCCAATCCGTAACCCACAATAAATTTGTCCTCAATGGATTTTCCAATGCAGTCTATATGTAATTCTTTTCTAAAGACGTCAGGTTTAAAAAACAAGGTGGCAATCATAAGTTTTTTAACTTTTTTGTCTCGAAAGATCTCATAAATTTCAGCAAGTGTATTTCCTGTGTCAATAATATCTTCAAGTATGACCACCGTTTTGCCCGTCAGATCTTCATTTATACCCACCAGGTGTTTTATTTTACCTGTCGAATTGACACCATCATAAGAGGCCATTTTAACAAAAGTGATATGACAATCATGCGGATAATTTCTGACAAAATCGGCTGCGAACATAAACGATCCATTGAGTATTCCAATAAATATGGGTACTTCATCCGGCCCAATGTCTTCGGCAATTTGATTTGCCATAAATTCAATATATCGACTAATTTTATCTCTATTGATAAACGGCACAAAATGCTTGTCGTGAATTTGAATACTTTCCATTGTTAATTAACTGATTTTAATCAAATAACATGATAAACGATCATCATGAATTTGAAAGAAAGTGCAAAAATAGGTAAAAACTAAAAACCTTCTAGGATTATCTCCCAAAAGGTTTTTATATATATGAAATCCTTTATTCAGGTATCCGTTTTAGCTCTTTTTCTTTTTGTCTAATTTTTCTGTTGTATCATACATGATCGGCGATGCAATAAACAAAGATGAGTAAGTACCAACAATTACACCTATAATCAAGGCAAACATAAATCCTTTGATCGAATCACCTCCAAACAAAAAGATGGCAAGTAATACAATTAAGGTTGTCAATGAGGTATTTACAGTTCTACCTAATGTACTCCGTAAGGCCGTATCTACAGTTCTTGAATACTTCCACCTTGGATGCTTATTACTGAATTCACGAATACGGTCAAAAATAACCACGGTATCATTCAATGAGTAACCTACCACAGTAAGTATCGCCGCAATAAATGATTGTCCGATCTCCATATCAAATGGTAATACCTTATAGAATAATGAAAAGATCGATAATACGATCAATACATCATGGAAAACAGCAATAACCGCACCTAAGCTAAATTGCCATTTTCTAAATCTGATCAGGATATAGATAAACACCACGATCAATGATCCGATGATGGCCCATAAGGCTGCTTGTTTGATATCATCCGCAATGGTAGGTCCTACCATATAAAATTCCATGATTCCAATATTTCTTTCTTTATCACCAGGTTTGAATTCATCAAAGACAACATCAGCAGGTAAATATGATCCTAAACCGTTAAATAACAATTGTTGGATTTCATCTTCAACAGATACGCCGTAATCATCGATTTTGTATTTGGTTGTGATCTTCAATTGATTCGCTGATCCAAATGTTTTCACTTCCGGAGAACTGCCAAAGGCGTCTTTTAAAGCATTGGCAATTTCAGGTGCGCTCACATTTTCAACAAATCGAACAGTGTAAGTTCTCCCACCTTTAAAATCAACTCCGTAATTAAGGCCATTGGTTAAAAGAGAACCAATTCCAATAACCAAAATGATTCCTGAGATCATATAAGACATCTTTCTTTTTTTCAAAAAGTCGATGTCGATATTTTTAAACCAGTTCTTGGTGATATTTGTATTAAAAGTAAGTTGGCTGTCTTTGTTAACATACCACTCGATTAATAGTCTTGTAATGAAAATTGCCGAGAACAATGATGTTACAATACCAATCATTAAGGTAGTAGCAAAACCTTTTACAGGTCCTGTTCCAAAAACATAAAGGATGATGCCCGTTAGTAAAGTCGTCACGTTTGCATCCAGAATAGATGAAAGTGCTCCACCAAAACCATCATTGATAGATTCTTTTAAACCTTTTCCTTTATTGAGTTCTTCTTTGATTCTTTCATAAATCAGTACATTGGCATCAACAGACATACCGATGGTTAATACGATACCTGCAATTCCGGGTAGTGTTAAAACCGCTCCAAAAGAGGTTAGTACACCAAATATAAAAAGGATGTTTAGTGCCAGGGCTATATCTGAGAAAATACCAGCTTTACCATAATAAAACAACATCCATAATAAAACGATGATCAATGCAATAATAAATGAATACGTACCGCTGTCAATCGCTTCCTGTCCTAAAGAAGGTCCAACTACATCTGATTGAATGATTCGAGCTGCAGCAGGAAGTTTACCTGATTTTAAAGCATTGGCTAAATCCTGTGCTTCATCAATGCTAAATTGCCCTGATATAGATGTTCTACCTGTTGTGATGGCGTCATTTACACGTGGTGCAGAGTATACATAGTCATCAAGAACTACTGCGACAAATTTACCAACATTGGCAGTTGTCATTTTAGCCCATTGCTTGGTACCCTTACTGTTCATCGTCATGCTCACCTCAGGATTGGCACCCATCTGATCAAATACCTGTGAAGCATCAGAGATAACATCTCCTTGAATAGGAGCTTCGTCATTTCGATTTGATTTAAGGGCATAGAGGTTGATAAAGTCATTATTAGCCTTTACGTCCCACGCAAATTTTGTAAATTTAAGTTCAGTTGGAAAAAGAGTTCTAATCTCTTTCATGGCAAGATACTCGTTAATAGTAGCCGTATCTTTCACATTAGCTGTGGCTATGATAGAGCTGATATCATTTTGAGATTGTGGAAAACGAACAAATAATTTGCTAAATAAGGGATTGGTTGTTTCAAAATCAACAGAATCTTTTACTTCTCCTAAAAGGTCATCTATTTCATCCTCTTTAGACTGTGCTGAGTCCTGTTCAACTGCTACTTCATCAACTTTCAGAATTTCGGCAAGTGTTGTATTGGCAGATAAAAAGAATTGTGACAACTCCTGATTGGTATATACTTCCCAAAATTGCAATTCAGCCGTACTTTGTAAAAGTTTTCTTACACGATCAATATCTTTGGCACCAGGAAGTTCGATAAGAATACGTCCTGATTCTCCAATTCGCTGGATATTAGGTTGTGTTACTCCAAATCGATCTATTCTGCTTCTCAATACTTCAAATGCTGTATTGATAGAACCTTTTACTTCCTCTTCCAAAATAGGCTTTACCTCTTCATCAGTCATTTTGAAATTGATCTTGTCTTTTAAGGATTTATTCCCAAAAATACTTGGATCACTCAATTTAACCGAACCACCACTGGCCGCATCAAAGGCCTCGTAGAACAACTGTAAATAGTCTTTGTCACTATCTTTTTGTGCTTTAGTTGCATTGATAAGCGCTTCATTAAAAACAGGGTTTTTAGATTCGTTCGATAAGCCGAACAAAATATCTTTAACAGATACTTCTAAAATTGCATTGATTCCCCCCTTAAGGTCAAGTCCAAGATTGATCTCTTTTTCTTTAACTTCGCTGTAGGTAAATTCTGTGAAACCTAGATTCACGACCGGCGTATTTCCTACGGAGTCCAAATACTCCTTCTGAAGTATTCCTAACGCTTCAGTATCTGAGGCATCAGCCTTGGTTTCTGCGTAGATAACAGCATCTTTCTCAACATTTTTTGCAAACCATGTAAATGAGAGTTGATATAGACATACCACACTCAAAATAATCGCAAACAATCTAATAAGTCCCTTGTTTTGCATTCCTATCCTATTTAAAATCTTATTTTTGATATAATCGGGCAAATATACTCAAAAGATTTAGCTTTGAAAGAAATATCCCTTAAATTTTGGGGCATTTGCAGCATTAGTTTAAGACAGTTTTTTTACTACTTTAGTCATCCAAATTAAATCGAAAAATGGAATACAAAACAGACATTGATATCGCACAGAATACAACCCTGATTCACATCAAGGAAATGGCATCAAAATTAGGAATAGAAGAAGATGATATTGAACTGTATGGAAAATACAAAGCAAAACTGCCACTGGATCTGATCGATGAAGAAAAGCTTAGTGAGAATAACCTTATTTTGGTCACGGCAATTACGCCAACTCCGGCAGGAGAAGGTAAAACAACGGTTTCTATAGGGCTTGCCGAAGGGCTAAATAAAATTGGTGAACAGGCTACAGTAGTTTTGAGAGAGCCTTCCTTGGGGCCGGTTTTTGGAATTAAAGGTGGTGCTGCAGGAGGTGGATACTCGCAAGTAGTGCCTATGGAAGACATTAACCTGCACTTTACCGGAGATTTCAATGCAGTAGAGAAGGCGAATAATTTATTGTCGGCTTTGGTAGATAATAATTTACAGGCGGCAGATAACCTAAACCTGGATCCGAGAACAATTTTTTGGAAAAGAGTCATTGATATGAATGACAGATCTTTGAGAAGTATTACCATAGGATTAGGAGGAACGGCTAATGGTGTTCCGAGAGAAGATGGATTTAATATTACGCCTGCTTCTGAGGTGATGGCAATTCTTTGTATGGCTTCCGGATTTGATGATCTGAAAAAAAGACTTGGAGATATTTTTATTGGATTCACCTATGATAAAAAGGCTGTATTTGCAAGAGATCTGAAGGCTGAAAATGCGATGGCAATTTTATTAAAAGATGCAATAAAGCCGAATTTGGTGCAGACCCTTGAAAAAAATCCAGCCATTATTCATGGAGGACCATTTGCTAATATTGCACAGGGAACCAATACGATTTTGGCAACAAAAATGGGCTTATCTCTCTCAAATTATGTGGTCACTGAGGCGGGCTTTGGAGCTGACCTGGGAGCCGAAAAGTTTTTAAATATCAAATGTGCAGCTTCGGGATTAAGCCCAAAAGCTGTGGTTTTAGTGGCAACTATAAGAGCCTTAAGACATCACGGTGGTGCAAAAAAGGATGCGGTGAATACACCAAACGCGAATATGGTGGTAAAAGGTATTGCTAATCTTGAAAAGCACATTGAAAACATTAGAAAATTTAATATACAACCCGTTGTAGCGATCAATTCTTTTACCAATGATACTCAGGAAGAGGTTGATTTGGTCATTAAGGCATGTCAAGAACTTCATGTAGAAGCGGTTGTGTCAAATGGATGGGCAAAAGGAGGAGAAGGGACCCGAGAACTGGCAACTGCAGTAAAAAAAGTTGTGGATAGTGATCAATCCAAATTCACACCCTTATACGACTGGAAATCACCGGTCAAAGAAAAAATTGAAAAGATTGCGCGTGAGATCTATGGAGCAACCAGTGTTTCATATGATAAAAAGGCCCAATTGAATCTTAGAAGAATAAACCGGCTTGGTTTTAATGACTTTGCTGTATGTATGGCAAAAACTCAAAAGTCCTTTTCTGATGATGAAAGTCTTGTTGGAAGGCCTGAAGATTTTGAGGTGACAGTAAGAGAAATTGAAATCGCGGCAGGTGCTGGTTTTGTGATACCAATTTTAGGTAAAATGATGAGGATGCCAGGATTACCATCGCATCCGGCTTCAGAAAAAATGTCGATAGATAGTAAAGGTGTAATTTCCGGATTATCATAAAAAAAGGCCATGAATTAGTAAATTCATGACCTTTTATTTAAAATAAAATTGTGATTAGCTCACAGTTTCTTCCAATAATCCGTTTGTATTTCGAACTGCTTCAGCGCTGTTTTGTAATTTTTCTTTTTCCGCGTCAGTCAAATCAAGCTCTACAATCGATTCGATACCATTTTTACCAATGATACAAGGAACACCGATAGAAATGTCATTCAAACCATATTCTCCTTCTAAAAGAGCAGAGCATGGGAACATTTTTTTATGATCACACGCGATAGCCTGAACCATAGAAGATACTGCAGCGCCCGGTGCATACCAAGCACTTGTACCCAACATCTTTGTTAATGTAGCACCACCTACTTTTGTAGCTTCGGCAACCTCACGAATAGTTTCTTGAGATAAGAATTCGCTAACAGGTACGCTATTTCTAACAGCAAGACTAGTTAAAGGAATCATTCCGGTGTCACTGTGACCACCAATAACCATTCCATCAACATCTGAAGCAGGACATCCTAAAGCCTCGGCAAGACGGTATTTGAATCTTGCACTGTCAAGTGCTCCTCCCATACCAATGATGCGGTTTTTAGGAATTCCAAGTGCCTTGTGTGTTAAATAGGTCATAGTATCCATAGGATTACTTACAACAATAAAAATGACATTAGGAGAATGCTCAAGAACACTTTGCGTTACAGATTTAACAATACTGGCATTGATACCGATCAATTCTTCACGAGTCATTCCTGGTTTACGTGGAATTCCGCTTGTGATCACAGCAATATCACTATTTGCTGTTTTTGAATAATCATTTGTACTTCCTGTGATCAGGGTGTCAAATCCGTTCAAAGAAGCGGTTTGCATAAGATCCATAGCTTTTCCTTCAGCATAATTTTCTTTAATGTCAATAATGACAACCTCTGAGGCGAAATCTTTGATTGCGATGTATTCGGCACAACTCGCTCCAACTGCTCCTGCACCAACTATAGTTACTTTCATAATACTAAAATTTATAATTAATTAAATATGTTTGTTCTAAATTTTAAGACCCAAGTTCTTTTTGAGAATCTTGGGTCTTTTAATTTTTTAAATATCAATGTTTGCGTATACCGCATGTCTTTCAATAAAATCACGTCTCGGGGGAACATCATCTCCCATGAGCATCGAGAAGACCCGATCTGCTTCTGTACCATTTTCTATGGATACTTGACGCATCGTTCTGAATTCAGGATTCATTGTTGTATCCCAAAGTTGTTCTGCATTCATCTCACCCAGACCTTTATAGCGCTGAATAGTTCCTCCACCAAATTTTTCAACAAGTTGATCTCGATCTGCATCGGACCAAGCATATTCTTTTTTGGCACCTTTTTTTACCAAATACAAAGGAGGAGCAGCAATATATATATTACCGTTCTCAACCAATTCTCTCATATAGCGAAAGAAAAAAGTAAGAATCAAAGTTGCAATGTGACTACCATCAACATCCGCATCACACATAATTACAATTTTATGGTATCTTAGTTTAGTTAGGTTGAGTGCTCTTGGATCTTCTTCGGTTCCAATAGTGACTCCTAAAGCAGTATACATATTTTTGATTTCTTCATTTTCAAAAACTTTGTGCTGCATTGCTTTTTCAACGTTCAGAATCTTACCTCTTAACGGTAATATTGCCTGAAAGTTTCTGTCTCTACCTTGCTTCGCAGTTCCTCCTGCCGAATCACCCTCTACCAGAAAGATCTCGCATTTTTCAGGATCACTCCAGGCACAATCAGATAATTTCCCAGGCAGTCCACCACCCGACATGACTGTTTTGCGCTGTACCATTTCTCTTGCCTTAGCAGCAGCATGTCTAGCTTGAGCGGCAAGAATAACCTTTTGAACGATGATTTTAGCATCATCAGGGTTCTCTTCAAGAAAATTCGTAAGCATTTCAGAAACTGCCTGACTTACAGCTGAACTTACTTCTCGGTTTCCTAGTTTTGTTTTTGTTTGACCTTCAAATTGAGGTTCAGCTACTTTGACTGATATAATTGCGGTAAGACCTTCTCTGAAATCATCACCTGAAATGTCAAATTTTACTTTACTCAACAAGCCAGATGTTTCAGCATACTTTTTAAGCGTATGGGTCAATCCTCTCCTAAAACCGGATAAGTGAGTACCTCCTTCGTGGGTATTGATATTATTTACATAAGAATGAAGGTTCTCAGTGTAGGAAGTATTATAAACCATAGCAACTTCAACAGGGATACCGTTTTTCTCACCCTCCATGCTGATCACATCAGAAGTGAGTTGTTCTCTTGTTGCATCCAGGTATCTGACAAACTCCTTTAGTCCATCTTCACTGAAAAACTGATCATGAATAAAGTTACCTTCTTCATCTTTATTCCGTTTGTCAGTTATCTCAATAGTAATACCCTGATTTAGGTAAGATAACTCTCTTAGCCTCGCTGATAAAATCTCATAGCTGTAAACAATTTCTGTTTGAAAGATCGTATCATCTGCCATAAAGGTTACTTCAGTTCCTGTTCCTTCTGAATCACCAACTTGTTTTACAGGATAGAGTGCTTTTCCTTTTTCGTATTCTTGCTGCCATGTTTTCCCAGCTCTAAAAACTGTGGCTTTCAATTTATTTGAAAGTGCATTAACCACAGATACACCTACACCGTGCAGTCCACCTGAAACCTTATATGAATCTTTATCAAATTTTCCTCCGGCACCAATCTTGGTCATTACAACTTCTAGCGCAGAAACCCCTTCTTTGGCGTGCTTGTCTACAGGAATTCCTCGACCATTATCTCTTACTGTTAAAGAATTGTCCTCATTGATAAAGACATCAATTTTATCACAATGCCCGGCCATAGCTTCATCGATAGAATTATCGACAACTTCATAAACCAAATGATGAAGTCCTCTTGAACTCACATCTCCGATATACATAGATGGACGCATGCGAACATGTTCCATACCTTCTAATGCCTGAATACTATCAGCTGAATATTGATTTTTGTTAGTTTCTTTACTCATATTTTTTCGTTCTATTTGGTCTAAAAAATTATAACGTACAAATATAAGAAAACCCCCGCTTTTTAGGCTTTTTTTTGAAGGTTTTAAAGTATGAAGTTATCAACATTTTTAGCCGATAAAGACCGAATTGCAAGGCTGCGAGTTTTGTAAAGTGAAATCATAAAAAAAACCTGTTTAGAAAGTCTCCAAACAGGTTTTTTTTCTTTTGCAAATTAAAATAGCTTAATATTTGTTTATTTGCATGTACTAATCAGTTTCAGAAATTATTCCCCTCAGTCCAATAACTGAAATTTGATTAACATTATCTAAACTTAACGTTTATTATTATGATGAAGTAGCAAAATGGTCTTCTGCTAATTTCGTTAACAAACGTAAGATTCAATTCTGAAGAAAATCTGAAGTTTTGCTCAGAATTGAATTTATTTTAAAAAAAAGCCTGTAAAAATGAAATTCCTACAGGCCTTTTCATTTAAATTAAAGCAAGCGGATGCTTCAATTGATTTTGCAATAATCGCTTTTAAAGTTCTTATTCCCCTCAAAATAAAGACTTTGTAATAGAATATGCTGGTATCTTTTTTTTATTTCAGTATTCATAGCATGAATTTTTGAACGTTCTGAAACAGTTATTATAAATTAATAACAATCAGATAACACATCAAATGTAAGTTCAGTTTCTAAAGAAAATCTGAAGAATTAGGGTTTATAATCTGTGATTTAAAAATAAATTGAGATGTTATGTTGATCCTCAGCGAATGAATGCATGATTTTCCAATTGTAATTGTCACATATTTTTTTTACAATTGCCAAACCGAGACCGAATGAATTACTTGCCGTACTCTCTTTTTTAAATCGCTCAAACAAAGATGCTGAATTCATATTAGGGGGCACACCGGAGTTTGATACGCTGATAAATAGATCCGTTGTTTGAATGAAAATCTCACCTCCCTCATTATTATGTTTGATTGCATTGCTGATCAAATTCGAGATGACCACGTCAAACAAGAGTGGATTTACCTTAATGATAGTATCCATTGTCGATTTCATCTCGACATTCAATTTTTTGTTCTCGATAAAATCTTCAAATATTTCCAATTGACGCTCTATAACCTCATTAATTTTGATTTTTTCAAGGTCTTTAAACTGTCGATTTTCAATTTTTGAGAGAAGTAAAAGGGTTTTATTCAGTTTAGACAGTCTTTGAACGGATTGGTAAATCGCATTGATCTGTGTGATTTGACTCTTTTCAAGATTCTCAGATTGCAGAAGAATCTCTGATTTGGTTTGCATAATTGCCAAAGGAGTCTGCATTTCATGAGAGGCATTTTCCGTAAACTCTTTCAAGTTATTAAAGTCAGAATTGATCTTATTGGTCAATTTTGATAATGAATTATTTAGTTCCTGAAATTCATCAATGTCAGAAGACTGCAGGTCTATTGGTTTATTTGCTTCGACCGAAAAGTTTTTAAGCGTCTCCAGATTTTTATAAAATGGCAGCCAGACTCTGCGCATAATATTGGTATTCACCACATAAACAGTGAGGATCAACAGAAAAACGACAATACCAACAGAAACGGTGATGGCTAAGATGGCATCTTGGCTTCTCACCATAGAGTTTCTTGTGATAATTTTATAAGTTTTTCCTTGAAGCGTTTCTATCGAGGTAAGTTGCCTGTACAATTCATACTTTTCTTTATTGTTGACAATATGATACATTAAGGTGTCTTTAAAGTAAAGAGTATCTTTTGGCGGATTTTTTGATTTGTAATCATCCACTTCAAAAATTGGCAAAGGATCTTCATATTTGATCTTTTTAGCGATCAATTCCTTGTCCCACATCAATTTCTCATCTTGCTTATTCGTAACAATCTCTCTAAGAGTATAGTAAATAATTGAACTTGAAATGATAAAAATAAACACCGAGTAGATGAGATATGTATTCCTTGTTTTTTCAAATAATTTCACTCTAAATCAAATTTATGGAGGTTGCTTCATTATGTTGTCAATCTCAAAAAGAACGCTATTCTCCAAATTTATAGCCTAAACCATAAATAGTTTGAAGATAGTCAGTTGCGCCACTTTTTTTAATTTTTTTTCTCAAATTTCTCATATGAGTATAGATAAAATCAAAATTATCGACCATATCAATATTGTCACCCCAAAGATGTTCGGCAATAGCTTCTTTTGTCAGAACCCGATCCTTGTTGGTAATAAAATAAAGTAAGAGAAAATATTCTTTTTTGGTAAGGTCCAAAGCAACACCGTTTGCCTTAACTCTTTTAGCAATTGGGTCAATTTCTATTTCTTTGTAAACAATATCATTGCTTCCTTCGAACTTCCGTCTTCTCAGCAATGAATTTACGCGTGAATTGAGTTCTGCCAGATGAAATGGTTTTGTAATATAATCATCGGCACCCAAATCAAGCCCTTTGAGCCTGTCATCCAGAGAATCCTTGGCTGATACGATAAGAACTCCGGTTTCAGGACTTTTTTCTTTGATTATTTTTAACAGATCTAATCCATTACCATCCGGAAGATTAATATCAAGTATCACTACATCGTAATTATAGGAAATTAACTTGTCTTCTGCTTCAAAAAAATTAGGTGCAGTTTCACATATAAAATCAACATTTTCAAGATATCCACTAGTTGCTTCGAGCAACTCTATTTCGTCCTCTACGATCAATAGTTTCATTTCGTCACACTTTAAAGTCCTACAAAAATAGGATATAAATAATACACAAAGCTAATTAAAGCATTTTTAACAGATTCTTGTCTTTTTAAGACCCTAAGAGCTGCTTCGTCAAATCTTAAAGAGAGGTCAGATATAATAATATTGAATTTAATACGTTTATATGTTTCGAATGATTACTTAATAATTGTTTGCAGCTATGAAAAAGAAAATAATTACCTCAATGCTTTGCTATGCATTGTTGTCAAGTGTGATGAGCTACGCTCAAAAATTTGATAACCTGGACAAAGCGCCCGTCGACATTACCTATTTAACAACGCGAAAAGCGCCAAAGCCTTTGGTGAAAGTAGTGTATGGTAGACCTCAGAAAAAATCAGAAAAAGTATTTGGTGAACAAATTCCTTACGGGGAAATTTGGGGCACTGGTGCCAATGAAACAACCGAAATAAAATTCTATACAGACATGTCTTTTGGAAGAAAGCTTGTGAAAGCCGGTACTTATGTCATGCATACAATTCCAGGTGAAAAAGAATGGACGATTATCTTAAACAGTAATACGGATACCTGGGGTTCATTTTTCTATGACGAGTCTAAAGATGTGGTTCGTATCAAGATTCCAACCAAAGAGGCTGAAGTAATTGATATTTTTTCAATTGGCTTTAAACAAGACTTTAATAATATTTTTATGGTTTTGGCTTGGGATAATACCAGAATAGATATTCCACTTGCCACCCAGGACGTGATTTTAGCTAAAATTTAATTTCTATGAAAAGGATATATTTTAATTTAGGATTCGCACTTATGATGATCTGCTTTTTTAATGTAGATGCAAGTGCTCAGGACTTTAGGGATGTGGACACAAGCCCGCATGATATTGTATATTTCAGGACCAATAAAATTTCACCCCCAAAGATCAAAGTGCTTTATGGAAGGCCTAAAAAAAATGGTAGGGAAATCTTTGGAAATGTCATTCCTTACGGTAAAATATGGAGAGTGGGTGCTAATGAAGCTACTGAAGTTATTTTTTATAATGATGTGGTTTTTGGAGAAACTGAAGTAAAGGCAGGAACTTATGTACTTTATGCCATCCCAAATCAAAAAGAGTGGACCTTAATTCTAAGCTCTAATACTGATGTTTGGGGTACTTATGAATATGAAGAGAAATACGACGTTGCGAGAACTTCGGCAAAAGTTAGTAAAGCTGAATTTCTGGAAGCATTTTCAATTGGATTTAAAGACAAAGGAAAACACGTCAATATGGTGTTGGCTTGGGATACTACCCGAATTACCACTCCCATCAAATTAATTTTATAAACTAATATACTTTCTCCCCGTTGATATAAGTTCCATTTATCTTGATAATTGGGACTTCGTCTATTGGTACCTCCATGATGTCCCGATCCAAAACAACAAAATCAGCAAATTTATTAGGTTCAATGGAGCCTTTTTCCTCATCTTCAAAATTGGCATAAGCCGCCCAAATAGTCATTCCCTTGAGGGTTTCTTCTCTGTTTAATCCATTTTCAATTTCAAAACCTCTCTCAGGAAATCCTGAAACATCTTGTCTTGAAACTGCTGCATAAAAAGTGAGCATCGGATTTACCTTTTCAACCGGAAAATCAGTTCCTAATACGATCCTCCCGTTAATTTCGAGTAAAGTTTTAAAGGCATATGCTCCCTTAATTCTTTCTGGTCCCAGTCGATCTTCTGACCAATACATATCACTTGTAGCATGGGTAGGTTGCACAGAGGGTATGATTTCTGTAAAGTAATCAAATTCATCAAGATCTATAACCTGAGCATGTTCAATTCTCCATCTTCTATTTGTTTTACTTTTCAGTTCTTTTGCATAGGTCTTCAACACATAAGAATTGGCTGAATCTCCAATAGCATGCGTGTTCATTTGAAAATCAGACTTAGCCAAAGTTCTTGCAAGATCGGCGAGATCATCAATACTTGTAACCATTGCTCCGTAATGTCCGTCTCTGTCTGAATAAGGTTTTTTTAAAGTAGCTCCTCTGGAACCAAGAGCTCCATCAGCATAAACTTTAAAAGACCTCACGTTCAATCTATCTGTTTTTGAAATCCCCTTTTTTAAATAATAGTCAAGATTTTCATCGCTGGCAGAAACCATTGCATAAACTTTTATTTTTAGGTCACCGCTTTGTTGCAGACTATCAATCAGATCTATCGTTTTTCTTCCAAGTCCAGCATCACTTACCGTAGTCAATCCGAGTTGAAGGCAGTGATTTTCAGCATCTTTTAAAGCCTGAATTCTTTCCTGAAGTCCTAATTCCGGAATAATTTCACCAATCATTTTCATGGCATTATCAACTAAAACACCTGTTATTTTGCCATTCTTTTTCATAATTTCACCTCCTGAAACCTTGGTGTCTTCATTAATTCCCGCCAGATCAAGAGCCGCTTGGTTGACAAGAAGTGCATGTCCGTCAATTCTAGTTAAGGCTATGGGTATATTCGGATAACGCTTATCTAAAGAGTCTTTTGTGGGGTATTCTTTGACCTCCCAGTCATTTTGATCCCATCCACGACCTTTGATAAAGCTCAGGTTCTTTTCCTTTTGAAAAACCTTCACTCGTTCAAGGATTTCTGTAAAACTTTTGGTCCCGGTAAGGTCAACCGTTTGCATAAAAACACCGAGATTGTTGAAATGGCAATGGCCGTCAATCAAACCTGGAACCACAGTTTTTCCTTCCAGATCAATGATTTGATCAGATGAATATCCTTTTCTGATCTCTTTTGAAGTACCAACTCCGATAAATAAACCATCTTTTATGGCAAATGCCTGCGCAGTTTCTGATTGGTCATTGACCGTATAGATATTGGCATTTGTTATAATAAGGTCCGCTTGTTGTTTCTCCGGGCTACAGGAAATAACAACTACAGCACTTATCAAGTATATGAGGGGTTTATACATGAGTTTTTTTTTGAAGTAAAATGTTGAAGCAAATATATAAAAATTAAGGTAGACCAAGGACTTTGCGCTTTGCATCTTTAAGTGTAACTTTGCCCACCTGAAATAAATCTGGCATTTAAAGGCTAAAATCAGAATTAAAAAATTTATTTTCAGGCGATTGGAATTGTAAAAAACACTAAACCATAGGTAGTTTTTACAAAACTGCTATCAAGAATACATTTTATAAGAAAAGAAATGAAATATTACTTTAACGAGATTGAAGCCAAATGGCAAAAGTACTGGAGCGAGAATCAAACATTTAAGGCCGATAATGAGAGTGAGAAGGAAAAGTATTATGTACTTGATATGTTTCCCTATCCATCAGGTGCCGGTCTTCACGTTGGTCATCCTCTGGGCTATATAGCTTCGGATATTTATGCTCGTTATAAAAGACACAAAGGATTTAATGTTCTTCATCCTCAAGGCTACGATTCTTTTGGATTACCTGCCGAACAATATGCCATCCAAACGGGTCAGCACCCTGCTAAAACGACCAAAGAAAATATCAAGACTTACAGAAGGCAATTAGATCAGATTGGTTTTAGCTTTGATTGGAGCAGAGAAGTGAGAACTTCAGATCCATCTTACTACAAATGGACACAGTGGATTTTTATTCAGTTGTTCGATTCTTATTATTGTAATGATGCAAACCAAGCTAGAGATATTTCAGAACTCGTGACTATTTTCGATAAAAAGGGAAATCAAAATATCAATG
>JAAESS010000140.1 GCA_024229195.1 Flavobacteriales bacterium
TTATTTCAAAATCAGACGAAGCGGAATAAACTAACTTACAACTAAAGATGATGGGAACATTTTATCTAAAAACTTTTAATCACTTTTAAAACCTCATCACAACAACAAAAAAGCCTCGATAAATCGAAGCTTTTTTTATTCTTAACAATGATCAATAATACTTATTGAGCATTTTCTTTTTTAATCAAATTTAATGCAGAACCTTCTTTATACCAATCGATCTGATTCTGATTATAGGTATGATTTAGTTTTAAAACATCTTTGCTTCCATCATCATGAACAACTTCCAAGGTTAATTGTTTTCCTGGAGTAAATTGATCAAGGTCCACAAAATTAAAACTGTCATTTTCCTGTATTAGATCATAATCATTTTCATTTGCAAAGGTCAAACCAAGCATTCCTTGCTTTTTAAGATTTGTTTCATGAATTCTTGCAAAAGACTTCACAATTACTGCAGCAATACCAAGATGTCTTGGCTCCATAGCCGCATGTTCTCTTGATGAACCTTCTCCGTAGTTATGATCCCCTACAACCACAGAGTATACCCCGGCCGCTTTGTAAGCTCTGGCTGTGGCAGGAACTGGTCCGTACTCACCTGTGATTTGATTCTTTACAGAATTTGTTTCCTTGTTAAATGCATTCACTGCTCCGATAAGCATGTTCTCAGAAATATTATCCAAATGCCCTCTGAACCTTAACCATGGACCAGCCATAGAAATATGGTCTGTTGTACATTTACCAAAGGCCTTGATCAATAGTTTTGCATCTCTGATCTGATTCCCAATCGGTGTAAAAGGCTCTAATAATTGCAATCTCTTTGAACCTTTGTTTACTACGACGTTTATTCCAGAACCATCTTCAACAGGAGCTACAAAACCTGGATCATCCACATCGAATCCCTTTGGAGGCAATTCAAAACCCGTTGGCTCATCTAACATAACCTCCTTGCCTTCAGCGTTTGTCAATGTATCAGTCATCGGATTGAAATCGAGTCTTCCTGAAATTGCTATTGCCGCCACCATCTCAGGTGAAGCAACAAAGGCATGGGTATTTGGATTTCCATCTGCTCTTTTAGAAAAGTTTCTATTAAAGGAATGGACAATCGTATTTTTTTCTTTTTTATCTGCTCCTGCTCTAGCCCACTGTCCTATACACGGACCACAGGCGTTAGTAAATACCATGGCATCAAGGTCTTCAAATATATCCAGAAGTCCATCTCTTTCTGCAGTATATCTAACCTGTTCAGAACCAGGGTTTATTCCAAATTCTGCTTTTGCTGCAACTTTTTTATCTACAGCTTGTTTTGCAATAGACGCAGCTCTTGACAAATCTTCATAAGAAGAATTAGTACAAGACCCAATCAGTCCCCACTCCACTTTTAGAGGCCAGCCGTTCTTATCAGCTTTTTCTTTGATTTCTCCAACCTTCGTTGCTAAATCTGGCGTAAAAGGACCATTTACATGCGGTTGCAATGTTGATAAATCTATTTCAATTACCTGGTCGAAATATTTTTCCGGATTCTCATAAACCTCATCATCACCAGTCAAATATGGTGCTACTTCATTCGCTGCATCAGCGATCTCATCTCTTCCTGTGGCTCTAAGGTATCTTTCCATTGAGGCATCATAACCGAATGTTGATGTTGTTGCTCCAATTTCAGCACCCATATTACAAATAGTTCCCTTTCCTGTAGCAGACATTGACGTCGCTCCTTCTCCAAAATACTCAACAATTGCTCCGGTCCCACCTTTCACGGTTAAAATACCTGCCACTTTTAGAATTACATCTTTTGGTGCAGTCCAACCACTTAATTTTCCTGTCAATTTTATCCCAATCAGTTTAGGAAACTTTAATTCCCAAGGCATGTCAGCCATTACATCAACCGCGTCGGCTCCACCAACTCCAATAGCGATCATTCCTAATCCTCCTGCATTCACAGTATGTGAATCAGTTCCGATCATCATTCCTCCCGGAAATGCATAATTTTCAAGAACTACTTGATGAATAATCCCTGCACCCGGTTTCCAAAATCCGATTCCGTATTTGTTAGAAACCGAAGCCAAAAAATTAAAAACTTCACTCGATGTATTGATGGCTTCCTGCAAATCCTTATCAGCTCCAATTCTGGCTTGTATTAAGTGATCACAATGCACAGTAGTTGGAACAGCTACCTTACTTTTACCTGCTTGCATAAACTGAAGCAGCGCCATTTGAGCTGTTGCATCCTGACAAGCTATTCTATCCGGTGCGAAATCAACATAATCAACTCCCCTATTAAAGGACTCTTTTGGAAGGCCATCCCATAAATGATTGTATAATATTTTTTCAGACAAAGTTAAAGGTCGCCCTACAATTTTTCTAGCAGTATCAACACGGTCTGCCATTCTTTCGTAGACCTTTTTTATCATATCAACGTCAAATGCCATAATCTTATTTGGATTTATTCTGGTTAAAATTTTTCGTCTCCAAAAATACAAAATATAAAAATGATTTTATAGAATATTCAAGGAAAATAGCCCTTATTTGCTAATCTGCAATAAGCCTTTTAAAATCTTGGAATTCACCAAATTTTTCACAAATAACAATCATAAAATTGTGGAATTATCAATAGAAAAAGTAAGCCAATAAGCCGGATTCTGTTACCGTCAATTGACGGACTCCTATCATTTATCTGGGTTGCAAATTACTCCGCAACTCTAGCTGCTCACCCCTTGAAATCGAACGAGTAGTTCTCTCTCGACGAATCGAATCTCCAATGTACATAGCATTGCACCGCATAGAGTTTACCTGGTTTCACTACAGCCGAACTGTACATACTTTCTGTTGCACTTGTCCTCTCACGCCTAAACGTGATGACGGATGTTATCCGCTATGCTACTCTTTGGTGTCCGGACTTTCCTCCACGTTATAAAAACGCAGCGATAAGATGGCTTACTTTTATTTTTGCAAAAGTAGTCCTAATATACTTTAAAAAAAAATCCCACTCTTGTAAACAAAAGTGGGAAAATTGCTATGAAAAAGAATATTACTATTTAAAGTAATATAAATAAGATTGTAAAAATACAATATTTAGTTCACAATCCTAATCTATTTGAAAATTTATTTTTTAATTGTCTCGTAGAAATCAAAAAAAAACCCACTCTAAAAAAGAGTGGGAAAATTGCTATGAAAAAGAAAAAGTTACTGGATTTTAAAAATCCAGCAAAACAAATATAACGAAATTTTCCTTAAAAAAATTCATTATCCTCAAATACTTCTCTATAAATATTTGATTATTGCATAGTTAGGAAAACATATCTTTTACTTTTTCAAAAAACGATTTCTCCGAAACAGAAGGCTTCGGAATGAAATTTTCATGATTTCTAACACTTTCAAAAAAGACTTTCTGGTCTTTTGTTAATTTTTTCGGGGTCCAAACATTAAGATGAACCAATAAATCACCATTCCCATATCTGTCGAGACTCGGAAGGCCTTTTCCTCTTAAGCGAAGAATTTTTCCACTTTGGGTACCCTCTTCTATTTTAATTCTTACTTTTCCTGTAAGTGTGTCAATTTCCTGACTTGATCCTAAAACTGCCTCAGCAAAACTTATATAAAGATCATAATGTAAATTAGTACCTTCTCTCTTTAACTTTTCGTGTTGTACTTCCTGAATCACAACTAGAATATCTCCGGGTATACCATCGCCAGGGGCATCATTTCCTTTTCCGGAAACCTTGAGTTGAACTCCGTCTGTTACTCCAGCAGGAATATCTATTTCGACTGTTTCTTCACGGGTAATTAAACCGTTAACATCGGCTCCTTTCGGTCTGTTTTCCACTACCTTTCCGGCTCCCTTACAAGTAGGACATGTAGTGGCAGTTTGCATTCTACCAAGAATGGTATTGGTCACGCGCATGACGCTTCCTTGTCCATTACAGGATGAACATGTAGTATATGTAACTCCTTCTGCTTTTACCTGACGTTTTACCTTAACCTTTTTACTAACACCATTTAGAATATCTTTTAATTCAAGTTTAACTCGAATCCTTAGGTTACTTCCTTTTACGCGGGCTTGCCTTGATCCTCCGCCAAATCCACCTCCGAAACCTCCACCAAAGTGGCCTCCAAAGATATCACCGAACTGGCTAAAGATATCATCCATATTCATACCTCCAAAGCCACCACCAGCACCACCATTTTCGAAGGCTGAATGACCATATTGGTCATATTTGGCTTTTTTATCAGCATTACTCAGGATCTCATAAGCTTCGGCCGCTTGTTTGAATCTTTCCTCAGCTGCTTTATCTCCTGGATTTTTATCCGGATGATTCTCTACTGCTCTTTTACGATAAGCCTTTTTTATCTCGCTGGCTGTCGCATTTTTCGCTATCCCTAGTGTTTCGTAATAATCCTGTTTCACAAATGATCGTTTTAAATTTTTTAGATTCGCTTAATTCCCTAAGACAACCTTTGGGTAACGGATGATGGTTTCTCCAAGTTTATATCCTTTCTCTACCGTATCAATAATTTTACCTTTTAACTTTTTTGAAGGTGCCGGAATCTGGGTAATGGCTTCATGTATCTCTGCATCAAAAGTGTCACCTTGTTTCACTTCCATTTCCTTTAAACCCTTTTGATTTAAAGTGTTCTTGAATTTGTTATAAATCAATTGCATACCTTGCATCAAAGCATCATCAGAAGATTTTTCAATTTCCTTTAAACCTCTCTCAAAATCATCCAGAATTGGCAGTAAAACTGTCATTAATTCCTTATTCGCTGTACTAAA
>JAAESS010000141.1 GCA_024229195.1 Flavobacteriales bacterium
GAC
The DNA here is from genome assembly GCA_024229195.1 of Flavobacteriales bacterium. Classification (GTDB taxonomy): domain Bacteria; phylum Bacteroidota; class Bacteroidia; order Flavobacteriales; family Flavobacteriaceae; genus Lutimonas. The sequence continues at coordinate 4 of JAAESS010000141.1, forward strand.
ATTATAACCAGCCTATTGCACATTTATGGGGTGGGAATTTCTATGAAGTAATCGGAATTGCCAGGTATTCGAAAGACCGCTGGTTTGGTACCGGAAAATTAATCGCCGGAAAAAAAGGTTTTGATTTTGAAGGTTCAGACATTAGTTATGGAGGAGACATTTGGCGTTCATATGACGATCGGGTTTCTGACATAGGGAACGATGTGGGTCAGGGAAACTCTACCAATATTTTCATTGCTGACTTGCAGGGTGGTTATGTTTTGAATCCTGCTACCAACCTTCAAATTTTTGGAGGAGTAACTTTTAGAAATTTTTCACCAGATCAATCAGGAAATGTAGTTTCAGAAAACAATACAACCTGGTCTTCCATCGGATTAAAATCAAACTTCTTCAATTGGTATATGGACTTCTAAAAATAAAATCCAAAACCAACTTTTACAGCAAAATTTGTGGCATTAGGAGCATCTCGATAACTTCCTCTGTATTCAAAATCTACACGAAATAATTTAAAGATATTGCCAATACCAAAGTGGTATTCCCAATAAATATTTTCAGGTGCAACATAAACAATATCTGAGGCATTGATGTCTCTATTCGCTTGAGAAATTCCGCCAATCACTCCTCTTATTCCTATGATCTCTCTCCATTGAAGATCGCGAATCAAAGGTATTTTGGCAAAGATCTTTCCGTTAAAATTATGTTCCAGATGCAAAGAAACATATTCATCAGTAATGAATTCATAATAATCAAGCAGATCAAATAAGGTCTTTGATGTGAAAAAGGTCTGGTTACCAGGTACAATATTTAAAAGTTGTAAAGGAACGGGATTCCATGTTTTTCCTATTTCAAAAGTTGACCTCAATCTACCAAATAAACCCAATTGCATGGGTTGCTCATAATAGAATTGCAATTTATGGTAATCAAAATCACTGTTAAAAACTCCTTTTATACCTTTGGTATAACTGAAAAAGAAGGTAGGATATCGACCACGGTTACTTATTGATCTCTCAACCCCAAAACCATATGAATTCCGATTAGGCGTATATTGAACCGCGAAACTAACATCCACCTGTTCAATACTCGACTGAATATCTCCGTTCTCATCAAAATAATCTACATTAAATTTTTCAGGGTCCGCAGACTCAAGGGTTTTATAGGTTGTTCCAATGCGAAGATCAACATTTTTAATTGGTTCAAATGAGACCTTGACATTAGTCAGGTCTATATTCGAAAGTTTTGAATTGTCTCCCCTTGTAAAAATTGATGTCGTGGCAAAACTCCTTTCCAATACTTCGTTGGAGGTAGTTAAACTCACCCCTAGTTGTTCTATATCCTTACGGGTTCCAAAGGAAAGAATCCATCTGTCCTTGCCCTTAAAAAGGTATTTTCCTTCGATACCATATTTAAATTTGGTATCCATAAAACCATATGCCAGATAGCCTTTTACCCGCCATTTGTCGTTCTGACTAAAATAGGTACGAGCACCTGCCTTTAGCCGAAGGCCTTCAATATCATTATAGCCTACTGTAGAAAAAACAGGTCCAAAATCCCATCCATGGGTAAAATTCCAATAACCAGAAGCCAGAATCTCTCCAAATGTATTTATTTGCTGAAAGCGTTTGACATTTTGTAAAGTATCGAGCATTTGATAGATACCAATCTCATTCTTACTCAATTTCTCTTGCCTGTTTTTGGCCCAGAAATCATCAGATTGATTGTACATCGCCTCATTGTCCTGGATCTGTTCTTTGTATACGTCATCAGATCTTTTTACATTAAATATATGATTATCGTATAATGTGGTGCGTTTACCATACACACCTTTTGATTTGTCCTTTTGATTTAAGGAAAAATCTGTCATGATATAATCCCTGGTCAAGAGAAATGCAGAATCATTAAGTACTTCAAATTCCTGCTCAATATATATATCCTTAACCCAGTTCACATTGGCATTCTTGGTGGCATACATCTGAATTTCCTTGATCGCATAAGTGGTATCACTTACCCAAAAATCTCCTTTGAAGGTCAATTCATTTTTTCTTCTGGGATAAAAGAGAATATTATAACACCATTTATTATCGATAAAACTACTGTCTGTCAAAACATAATTATACACATCAGGTCCAAGTTTTGACAAAGGGCTCGAAAATTTCTTATCAAAGAACAATAAGTAATTATCATAAATATCAAAATCGACATATAACTGTTTCAAAAAAGAAATAAGCGCTTGATTATCCGAGTATCCTGAATTCTTATTTGCCTCCATGATACTGTTTTTCTTTCTTGGATAAATATTCTTACCGTAGGTTTTGTAGACAGATTCATTGATAAAAATGGGTAAATATACCTTACCTGTAATTTTTGAGGTATCTATTTGGTCAAAAACCATTTCCATACCTTCAAATATCTTTCGATCCATTAATTTATCATCTATATTATTGAGGTCAAATTCTATTTTTTCATAGCGATCAAATTCATACCTGTCATACATATTCAGCCCATTTTTTCTTTTTTGAGCCCATATTTTTTTCAATATATTGATTGCTGGATTATTCTTTCTTTTAATTCTCCCTGAGTAAATAGTGACTTCTTTCAACTGATCTCTTCCCTCCATCAATACGATACGAAGATCAAAATTTGATTTTCCTAATGGAATCAATTTGGTTTCAAAGCCTACAAATGAAACCTCTAATTCCTTGTACGAATTCTCAGATTCAAGATAAAATTTTCCATTTTCATCCGAGATTGTTCCCTCAGTCGATCCTTTAAAAATAATATTTGAAAAAGGTACGGGTTCATTAGATTCGTCAAAAACATAACCACTTACCTTCGTCTGACCAATAAGTCCGAAGGAGACAAAGAATAATATGTACAATAGATTTTTCAACATGTTCACATCCAATAAAAAATCCTTTCCAAAAGAAAGGAGAATGGAAAGACAAAAATATTATTTTCTATCAATAAAACTTTTTAATTATGAATTAATTTAAGGCTGGCCAGATCTTTATAAACTGCTCATATATCGCTTTGGTGTAGCTCCAAATTTCTTCTTAAAGGCAGCAATAAAATGACTTGGTGTACTGTAACCGACTTCAAAACTTACCTCAGTAATATTATATTTCCTCGTTGTAAGCAGTTTCCTGGCATATTCCATTTTATAATTTAACAAGTAAGCAAAAACAGTTTCCCCATAAATATGTTTAAATCCATCCTTTAGATGCTGTAATGGCAAATTGATCTGATGTGCCAATTGAGTAAGACTAGGCGGTTCTGTCATACTCTCAATGATAATTTGCTTTGCCTTTTGGATCTTTTCTACATTAGCTTCATCCTCAAGAAAAGGACAATTCTGAACACCATCATTATCCGATTTGTGAAAGTATAAACTAATCAACTCATAAACCTTACCCCTTGAATAGAGTTTTTCTAGTGAAGAATGCAAACCATAATGAAAAATCTGATTGAGTACCATCATTTCATTGGGGTTGAGCTCCTTATCTCTATAGCACTTTTTACTCTTGTTTTCTCCACTTAGGAAATGAATCAACCCGGCTTCCTGGGTAAAAAAAGTGTGAAACTTTTCAATTCTTATCAATAAACTAATCACTTTGGATCCTGGATTCATACTCAAATGTAGCGGAAGATCCTGCTCAGGATTGTATAATAAATACGATTTGTTTTCTGGTAAATCCAAGGCATAATGACCTCCATTAAATTTTAACTTGGCCATGTTTTTTATGCAAAAATGTAATTGTAAGAACGACTTATCAACATTTCTACTCACTTCGATCTCATGATCTTCCTCGTTGTGATATTTCAACAAATAAAACCCATCTTCTATTTTGTTATCTTCCAAAACACTTTTGTCGACACTATTCCTCGCCATATTTTTTCTATTAATTCACAAAATCGATTTTAAACCTTTATTTAAAGGCTTTTAAGCGCACAAAGATACGTAAAATTAATTGATCCAATTCCAACTTTTATCGTTATAAATATAATAAAAGACCAAAAAAAAGCCATCTGATAAAACAAATGGCTCCTAATATATTGTAAAAAATCTATTACAGATACATTACTTTTTTGACCGCATTGATCACATCCTGCTTGTTTGGCATCCATTCCTCCAATAACACAGGAGAAAACGGAGCTGGTGTGTCAGCCGTAGTAATTCTCTGAATCGGTGCATCAAGAAAATCAAATGCATTTTCCTGAACTTGATAAGTGATCTCAGAAGATACACTGGCAAACGGCCAGGCCTCCTCAAGAATCACCAATCTGTTGGTCTTCTTTACCGAATTTAAAATTGCTTCATGATCCATCGGACGAATCGTACGAAGATCAATAATTTCAACCGAGATTCCTTCTTTCTCTAACTCTTCTGCTGCTTTATAGGCTTCTTTTATGATTTTACCGAAGCTTACCACAGTAACATCAGTACCTTCTCTTTTGATATCGGCGACACCAATTGGAAGAATGTATTCTCCTTCAGGTACCTCCCCTTTATCTCCATACATCTGTTCAGACTCCATAAAAATGACCGGATCATCATCTCTGATCGCCGCTTTTAAAAGTCCTTTTGCATCATAAGGATTTGAGGGCACGATCACTTTCAATCCAGGAGTATTGGCATACCAATTTTCAAATGACTGAGAATGTGTTGCTCCTAACTGACCTGCTGAACCAGTAGGTCCTCTGAATACAATAGGTATATTGAACTGACCACCGGACATCTGCCTCATTTTAGCCGCATTGTTGATAATTTGATCGATCCCTACCAGTGAAAAGTTGAATGTCATAAATTCAACAATAGGTCTGGCACCTCCCATAGCAGAGCCAACAGCTATTCCTGAAAATCCAAGTTCAGCGATCGGTGTATCTATGACACGCTTTTCTCCAAACTCATCGAGCATACCTTTTGACGCCTTGTAGGCACCATTATATTCAGCTACTTCCTCACCCATCAGATAAACAGATTCATCTCTGCGCATTTCTTCGCTCATTGCCTCAGCAATCGCTTCTCTAAATTGTAATACTTTCATATTTTAGTAATAAAGGACTGCAAAAATAACTAATTTTGATGAATATCATTAGGGTGTAGAATACAATTTTTAGAGAAAAAAATATGCATCTTTGCGCTGCTATGATGTTAAAAGAAAGGATATTTAAAATTTTACTATGCATGCATAATATATTGAAAATATTTTTTAACTTCGTTGCCAAGAAATTCAATATCCATTTTAACTAAGGAAAAATGAAAATAATAGTTTGTATTAGTCACGTACCGGATACCACATCGAAAATAAATTTTGCCGATGACAACACGAAATTTGATACCAATGGGGTTCAATTTGTGATCAATCCGTATGACGAATTTGCGCTAACAAGAGCCATGTGGTTCAAAGAAAAACAAGGTGCCACAGTAACAGTTGCAACGGTTGGTGGTTCAAATGTTGAGCCAACTCTTCGTAAAGCACTTGCTATTGGAGCAGATGATGCCATAAGAATTGATACTGAACCTACAGATGGGTTTATGGTGGCCAAACAACTATCTGAAGTAATCAAATCAGAAGGATTTGACCTGATTTTAGCTGGTAAAGAGTCGAGTGATTATAATGGGGGAATGGTTCCCGGTATGATTGCAGAACTACTTGGTTTCAATTTCGTCAATGCGAGTATTGGCCTGGAAGTGGATAATAATCATGCAACTGTGGTTCGTGAGATTGACGGCGGAAAGGAAGTGGTCAATTGTGATTTACCTTTGATCGCTGCTGGTCAAAAAGGTCTGGTTGAAGAAAAAGACCTGAGAATACCCAATATGAGAGGAATCATGATGGCACGAAAAAAACCGCTTAAAGTAGTTGCTCCAGCCAATATTGATGGTAGTACTTCTACCGCCAAATACGAAAAACCTGAAAGTAAAGGAGCTTGTAAAATAGTTGATGCAAATAATATCGATGAACTAATCAAGCTGCTTCATGACGAAGCCAAAGTAATTTAAAATTAAAAAACAGATAAAGCAGTCATCTCCGGATGCCTTTATAATAAAATCTTAATCTATGTCAGTATTAGTATTCGCAGATCATTCAGATGGAAAATTTAAAAAAACAGCTTTTGAAGTTGTTTCATTTGGAAAACAAATTGCAAAGAAGGCAGAAACATCACTCGTAGTTGTTACCATAAATGTTAGTGAGGTAGATCCGCTGTCAGCATATGGCGCAGACAAAATTCTTAAAATTCAAGATTCAAAGCTAGACGCATTTAGTGCCAAGGCTTACGCTGATTGTATTCATCAGGCGGCTGAGAAAGAATCTGCAAACATTGTTGTGGTTGATTCGACAAGTAATGGTATGTATATCGCGCCCCTTCTCGCAGTGAAATTACAGGCAGGTTACGCTTCAAATGTTGTGGATTATCCAAGCGCAATGGAGCCTTTTACCGTTAAGCGAAAAGCATTTTCTTCAAAAGGATTTAGTTTTACTGAAATACATTCAGAGAATAAATTACTCGGACTAGCAAAGAATTCTGTTGGTCTAACAGAAGAAGCAGTCAGTTCAGTGATAGAAGACTTTAGTCCTTCTTTGAATGATGATGACTTTAAGATCAGTTCTGCCTCTGTTGACAAAACTACAGGAACAGTTACCATCGCAGATGCCGATACTGTGGTATCAGGTGGTAGAGGACTAAAAGGACCTGAAAACTGGGGAATGATCGAAGAATTAGCGGAGGTATTAGGAGCCGCAACAGCTTGTTCCAAACCAGTATCTGATCTGGGCTGGAGACCTCATAGTGAACACGTAGGACAAACCGGAAAACCTGTAACCTCTAACCTATATATTGCCATTGGTATTTCAGGTGCAATTCAACATCTGGCGGGTGTCAATTCCTCAAAAGTAAAGGTGGTGATCAATAATGACGCTGAAGCTCCCTTCTTCAAAGCTGCTGACTATGGCATTGTTGGCGATGCTTTTGACGTAGTTCCAGAATTGATCACAAAACTAAAAGAATTTAAAAGCAATCAGTAAGAAGATATAATTTTTAGTAAATTGCCGCTTCTAAAGGCTATCAGAATTTATGACGCTCATTAGTCCCTAATTTTGATGGTCTTTTTCATTTTTATTTGTAAATTGAATTGCCTTATACTTAAATTTGTTGCAAATTTGGTATTTATCATAATCAAGTCAAACCTGTGAGTCTAGTACGTTTAAATATTAAAGGAATCTCCTATAGTCAAACCCAGAGTGGTGCTTATGCTTTGGTATTAAGTGAAGAAGACGGAGAGCGAACTTTACCTATAATTATTGGTGCTTTTGAGGCCCAATCAATTGCCATAGCCCTTGAAAAAGAAATCAAACCTCCGAGACCACTTACGCATGACCTGTTTAAAAGTTTCGCAGATCGATTCAATATTATTGTAAAACAAGTGATCATCCATAAACTGGTTGACGGTGTTTTTTATTCAAGTCTCATATGTGAATGCGATAAGATCGAAGAGATCATTGATGCCCGGACTTCAGATGCTATAGCTCTGGCGACCAGATTTAAAGCACCTATTTTTACCTTTGAAAATATTCTGGATAAGGCAGGTATTATTCTAAAAATTAAAGATGAGTCAAAACTGGCTGAATCTAAATTCAAAATGGAAGATCTGGTGGCTAATGTTGTCGAAGAAACCGAAACTTCAACCTTTAAAGACGAATCGCTTGAGGAACTCCTCAAACAACTGGATCAGGCAGTGAATAATGAAGACTATGAACTAGCCGCAAAAATCAGAGATGAAATCTCAAAAAGAGAGAAAAAGTAAGAACCTATGCTAAAAAAAATACTCTCTTTGAGTTTTCTATTTCTCCTGTCAATCCCCTTAAGAGCCCAGCAGTTAAGCGAACAAATCACTCCAAGTGCAGGAGCCTCATTTGAATCTATATTGCGAGGTGTACTCGGGATGATCGTTCTGATTTTTCTGGCCTATCTTTTTAGCTCAAACAAAAAAGCCATTGAATGGAAAACAGTGGGAATAGGACTATCCTTTCAATTGCTTATTGCAATTGGAGTCTTAAAAGTTAAATTTATTCAAGTTGGTTTTGAAGCTGTGGGTAAGATTTTTGTCAGTGTTCTTGACTTTACAAGAGCCGGTAGCAAATTCCTTTTTGAGGGCCTCGTAGTAGATATGAGCACTTTTGGATATATTTTTGCTTTTCAGGTATTACCGACGATTATCTTTTTCTCTGCACTGACCTCTCTACTCTATTATCTTGGGATTATTCAAAAAGTTGTAAAAGGTATGGCCTGGCTTCTTTCTAAAGTATTGAAAATCTCTGGAGCTGAAAGTTTGAGTGTAGCCGGTAATATATTTCTTGGGCAAACAGAAGCACCATTATTGATCAAAGCCTATCTGGAAAAAATGAATCGTTCTGAAATGCTATTGGTAATGATTGGTGGTATGGCTACGGTTGCAGGTGCAGTACTTGCCGCTTACATTGGATTTTTAGGTGGGGATGACCCTGTGATGCGCTTAAAATTTGCAAAACACCTCTTGGCAGCCTCTGTAATGGCGGCACCCGGAGCAATTGTTATCTCTAAAATTCTCTATCCTCAAACTGAACCAATCAGTTCAGATGTTCAGGTTTCCTCTCAAAAAATAGGAACCAATATTTTGGATGCAATATCCAACGGAACTACTGAAGGCTTAAAACTTGCTGTAAATGTTGGCGCTATGTTACTTGTTTTTGTCGCTTTTATTGCAATGATCAACGGAATTTTAGAATGGGTAGGTGATATCACCACACTGAACGATTGGATGGCAGCCAATACACCTTATCCCAAATTTACACTGGAATCAATTCTGGGAACTGTTTTTGCACCGCTGATGTGGCTTATTGGAGTCGCAAAAAACGATGTCATGATGATGGGACAGCTATTGGGAATTAAGCTTGCGGCCAGTGAATTTGTCGGATATATTCAACTGGCAGAATTAAAAGATGTCGCAAATGTTATTCACCTGAACAACAGTAAATCAGTTATTATGGCAACCTATATGCTTTGTGGCTTTGCAAATTTTGCTTCAATTGGCATTCAAATAGGTGGAATTGGTTCACTTGCGCCTGGGCAAAGAAAAACTTTGTCAGAATTCGGTATGAAAGCCTTGATCGGTGGGTCCTTAGCATCTCTACTCTCTGCAACCATAGCAGGAATGATCATCGGTTAATTGATTTGAACAGCTACAAATTGTTTAAAGAATATTAACACTGCAATTGGTAAAATTAAACAAGAATATTTTATCTTTGAAGACTACTTTATTAGAAAAATCTGATCTTTAAAAACAGGTTTTTTCATTAATTTTTTTAACAGAAAGAACAAAATGAAGCAATATTTAGATTTGATCCAACATGTGATCGATCATGGAATTACCAAAGAAGACAGAACAGGTACAGGAACCAGAAGCGTTTTTGGATATCAAATGAGGTTTGACCTGAATGAAGGCTTTCCGATGGTAACAACTAAAAAATTGCATTTGAAATCGATAATTCACGAATTGCTTTGGTTTTTAAAAGGTGATACCAATATTGCCTATTTAAAAGAAAATGGCGTCAAAATATGGGATGCCTGGGCAAATGAGAACGGCGACCTTGGCCCTGTATATGGTTACCAATGGAGAAACTGGAACGGAGATGGAATCGACCAGATCAAAGAAGTTGTTGAGACGATCAAGCATAACCCTGACAGTCGCAGAATGATTGTTTCTGCATGGAATCCGAGTGTTTTGCCTGATACCAGCGTGAGCTTTTCCGAAAATGTTGCCAATAATAAAGCGGCGCTACCTCCATGTCATGCATTCTTTCAGTTCTATGTAAGTGAAGGAAAGTTGTCTTGCCAATTATACCAGCGAAGTGCTGATATTTTTCTCGGCGTTCCCTTTAATATTGCTTCTTATGCCCTATTCACTATGATGTTGGCACAAGTTACAGAATTACAATACGGTGATTTTATTCACACTTTTGGAGATGCCCATATTTATAGTAATCATATGGAACAAATTGAACTTCAATTGAGTCGCGATCCCAAACCCTTACCCAAAATGATTATTAACCCGGAAATCAAAAATATCTTTGAATTTTCATTTAAAGATTTTAACTTAGTAGATTACGAGCATCACCCTCATATAAGAGGAAAAGTCTCTGTTTAACCTCGAAAATAGAAGCCTATGAACCCTTCACAGTTAAAACTAAATCTAATAAAACATATCACTCAGATTGAAGATGTCAATCTTTTACAAAGGATGCAGGCATTTTTAAATACTTCTGGCAGTTTGTATAATGACAAGCTCCATGAAATTCCTAGTTTGCGTAATAATAAAAATGAGGATTTCAATGATAAGGAAGATTTTACCGATTATATAAAAGAATGGGTAAAAGACATGTAATGACCTCTTTATTTTGAAAGCAACATTAGATCACGAATATTACGAAAAAGCAAGAAAGCGCACTAAACAAAAGAAGCGATTGTATTTTCATTTCGTATTGTTTCTAGTTGGATCTGCATTTTTTGTAATACTCAACAAAGTCATAAAGTTCCATCCTGAAATAGACTGGTACGTCTGGGCCATATTTGCCTGGCTTGTATTATTGATCCTGCATTTTATAAATGTATTTGTGATGAATAAATTCTTCGATAAGGATTGGGAAAGACTTCAGACTGAAAAACTTATTCAAAAACATAAAGACAAAGTAGAAAAATTGGAAGTAAAACTTGAAAAATCAGGTGCTTTTGATAATCTGGAAGATAATTCCTAAATAATTATTCCTATGCTTACGATAATTGCAGCTGTGGCGAAAAATAATGCCCTTGGTAAAAATAATGATTTGATCTGGCGCTTACCTGCCGACTTGAAACGATTCAAGAAAGTTACGCTTGGACATCATATCATCATGGGAAGAAAAACTTTTGAATCACTTGGCAAGCCTTTGCCAAACAGAACTACTATTATAATTACGCGTAATAAAAACTATCAGGTCGATAACTGTATTGTTGTGGACTCTCTTGAAAAAGCGATCCTAGCGGCTAAAGATGATGCCAATCCATATGTTCTCGGGGGAGGAGAAATTTATAAAGAAGCTTTAGCACATGCTGATATTCTGGATCTTACTTTGGTTCATCATTCATTTGAAGATGCCGACACTTTTTTCCCTGAAATTGATTTTGAGAAATGGAAAGAGGTAAAAAGAGAAGATTTCGATGCCGATGAGACCCATGATTATGCCTATAGCTTTGTCACTTATAAAAAAAAGTGAGTCCCTATGGGAAGGACTCACTTTGACAAAATCTCACAATAATTAATAATGGGTAATTTAAATTTTTATCGTTTTGGTAAATCGTCTCCCATTCGACTTAAATACGAAAAGATAGTTCCCTTTTTTTGCTTTCGAAAAATCATAAATTTTCTTTACATGTTTTTGACTATCTACTTTTTCTGATAAGACTAAATCATAATTATCTGCATAATAGATGTTGTATTCAATAGGGCTTTTTTCAAAAGAGACTCTTGAAACAAAAACCATATCATCTTTTACCCTCACAAAAGGTTTGAAGATGGTTGATTTTTGTTCTTTTTTAAACACTACCTGATTAGACACTACAGTAAACGGGATGATCACTATTTCCAACTCTGTATCAAGTTCAAAATAATATTCTCCATTAGGAAGACTTGTAAGATCAAACCCTTTAGAATAATCACCTTTTTTTACAATTGATTCTTTGTAAAGTACAATACCACCTCCATCTTTTATGGACAACTTCGAGCCTGGTTTAACTTTTTTGAAATTAATGCTCGTTACCTTAGGTTCTTTTTCTTTGATTGGGTTTATCTCCGCATTTGCGAATGTTAACATCGAGACAAATAGTCCAAGAACCAATACACTTTTCTTTGTTAATTTTTTCATTGTATATATTTATTAAAATTAGACATGACAAATGTATAATCACTTTTAATTCATGAAAACAACTTAATTGGCTAATTTATATACTTAATTAACAGATTATCCCACTCAAACATACATATTAGATAAAATAATACATAATAAGGTTAAATTCGTACAGAATACAAAAAACAAAATAGATTATTTTTGTACTGTAAAGGAATAGTAACATGATCAATAAAAAACCTAGTTTTGAAAAAATAAGCCCAAGTTTTGGCAGCAGTATTTCTGTAAAACAACATAGTAACGAGGTAATCAACAACTTTGCTTACTGGCATTTTCATCCGGAGGTTGAATTGGTGTATGTAAATAAAGGACAGGGTAAAAGACACATCGGAAATCACCTTTCCTATTTCAATAACAGTATGCTGATCCTAATCGGATCTAATTTACCCCATCACGGTTTTGTTGACAGACTTACCACAAATGGTAAGGAGACCATCGTTCAGTTCAAATTAGACTTTCTTGGAAACATTTTTTACAATATTCCTGAAATGGGTAATATCAATGCCCTTTTTGAAAGAGCGAAAAAAGGAATCATCTTTAAACCTGAAACAAAAAAACTCGTTGGCCCAAAAGTTGAAGAACTTTTGGAACACAAAGGAATGTCACGGGTGATCAAATTACTGGAGATACTCAACGACTTATCACTTGCGAATGATTACTCTTTATTAAATGTTGATGGATTTGCCTTTGAAACAGAGCCTCAGGACAGTGAAAAGATCGATATTATCTTTAAACATGTCAACAACAATTTTAAAAGGCATATCAGTCTCGATGAGATTTCGGATAAAGTGAGTATGACCACTCCCGCATTTTGTCGATATTTCAAAAAGGCTACAGGTAAAACTTTCACCAAACTAGTCAACGAATACAGAGTTGTACATGCGACAAAATTATTACAGGAGAATCAATCTAGTATCACAGATATCTGCTTTGAGTGTGGTTTCAACAACTTTTCACATTTCAACAGATTATTCAAAGAATTTACCGGAAAAAGCGCTTCAAAGTACAGAAGTGAAATGAAACGTATGATTCATTAAATACTATTTGATCTCCAATAAAAAAGGTAGTCTGGTCTGAATTCCTTTCCAATCACCAAACTGCTGTATTTGCTTATAAATTTTTACATTCTCCTCCCCGATCTCATCGATAAGAATTTGCTGCTTTACACTGGCGAACGGGCCCGAAAACATATCTTTCAATTCTTTTTTATAATTAGGATAATTCCTTAACCTGTATTCGTCAATATTCACTAAAGACGCTGCCAGATCGATAGCATCTTCCAAACCTCCTAATTCGTCAACCAAACCGTTTTCTAGGGCTTGCTTACCGGTCCATACCCTACCTTGAGCGATAGAATCAACCTCTTCAAAAGTCATATTTCTTCCATCCGCTACTTTCGTCACGAAAGTAGAATAAACCTCTTCAATTCCTTCTTTGGTTACTTTATAAAAATCATCGGTCATTGGCTCAAACAAACTGTAGTTTAGCGAACGCTTATTTGTTCCTACTTGCTCTGCATTTATACCAATTCGCTCAGTGAATTCACTGATGTTAGGCACCATTCCAAACACACCTATACTACCTGTAATTGTTGTAGGGTCGGCTACAATTTTATCGGCATTACAAGAAATATAATAACCTCCTGAAGCGGCTAAATTTCCCATTGACACCACTACTGGCTTATCCTTTTTGGTGATTTCAATCTCTCTCCAAATAATATCAGATGCAAGAGCACTTCCTCCCGGAGAATTAACCCGTAAGACAATAGCTTTAATATCTTTGGATTTTCTTGCCTTTTTCAATGATTCTATGATAAGCTCAGGACCAATATTATTCTCATTTCCTTTACCATAGATGATCTCACCTTGGGCATAGATCACTGCAATTTTATCTGAAGCATTCGTAATAATTCTTCCTTTTCCTGAATTGATATAATTCTTCAGAGTTACTGAATATAATTTTCTGTTTTCTTCAAGCCCGCCAAGTCGTTTCAATACCTTAATATATTGATCCTTGTATAATTTTCCACTAATCATTCGATTCTCAATAGCCAGATCGGGAGTTCTAGCCATAAGTTCATCTGCAATATGATTGATTTCACTAGCCTCTATCTTTCTACTTTCCTCCATATCCTCAACCATTTCTGACCAGATGGAGTTTAGAAATGCCTCTGTTTGCTCACGATTCTCTGCGCTCATTTCGTTCGCTATAAAGGGCTCAACTGCACTTTTGTACTTGCCATGTCGAATTACCTCCATTTTCATCCCATATTTTTCCTGGAAATCTTTAAAAAAGAGCACTTCACCTGACAATCCTCTAAAATCAATCATGCCCACAGGATTTACATAAATTGAATCCGCAACAGAGCTCAAATAAAAATTTCTCTGCTCATAAACATCAGCATAGGCAGTTATGAATTTACCGGATTCCTTAAATTCGAACAATTTATCTCTGATTTCCTGAATCTGTCCCATTCCACCCTGGATCATCAAAGACTCTATACTTATTCCTAAAATTTTATCATCGTATTTCGCATTATCAATAGCATTCAATATCTTATTGAGACCCATTTTATCCTCCTCCAGACCTAAAATCATGGCAAATGGATCATCTGTTTTTGGGGCATAATCTTTAATAACATCCTCGAGTTTTAATACCAAAACTGAGTTATTCTTCACAAGCACCTTTTCATCGTCAGTAAAACTTGAACTCAACACAGAGCCAATGGCCACAAACACGAAGAACATAATCATAAACGAAATAAACACGCCTAAGATAACCGCTAATAATTCTCTTAAAAAAGTCATTCAATCAATTTTTATTTATAAGTCGTAAATAGCGGTTAAATGTTACAAATGTTAAAAACTAAAGCGCAAACACATCCGATTTAAGACATGGTTTTGTTTTCTTTGTAATAACCTTAGATCAACGAGATAATTTCCCTCAATATAGGATGTAATTGTTAATTTTCATCCGATTTAAATAAAAATAACTGATCTTGAAAATTGTACGTACATCATATTTATCTTTAGGAACCAACTTGGGTCATAGGATTGATAATTTACAGTACGCCATTGATGAAATAAACAATTCCATGGGTCATATACGAAAAATCTCATCCGTATATAAATCAAAATCATGGGGTTTTGAAGGTGAAGACTTCTACAATATTTGTCTTGAAATATCGAGTAGTCTTAGCCCGGAAAAAATGCTCAAGTCTGTCTTACATATCGAGCAGAAACTGGGCCGGTTGAGACATGCTCAGAAAGGATATAATAACCGAATTATTGATATAGATATTTTACTGTTTGATGATGAGATCATTTTTTATAATGATCTTAAAGTACCTCATCCCGAAATGCTCAAAAGAAAATTCGTGTTGGTTCCATTGACGGAAATTGCTCCTAATGTAATTCATCCGATTGCAAAAAAAACCGTCCTGATTTGTTTACAGAACTGCGCAGACGACGGGGTAATTGAAAAAACAGATGCCCTACTTAAAAGACCCATTTCCTTGGTAGAAAAGTATAATTATATTGCTATCGAAGGCAATATAGGTTCAGGTAAAACAAGTCTTGCCAATAAAATTGGAGATGATTATAATGCAAAACTTGTTCTCGAAAGATTCGCTGACAACCCCTTTCTTCCCAAATTCTATGCGGATGAAGAACGTTATGCATTTCCACTTGAAATGAGTTTTCTAGCAGATAGATATCATCAACTAACAGATGATCTTGCTCAATTTGATTTGTTTAAAAATTTTATTGTTTCTGACTATTTTATTTTTAAATCACTCATTTTTGCGCAAGTTACCTTACCAAAAGAGGAATACAGTCTTTATCGAAAAATGTTTGACATTATGTATAAGGAAATTTCTAAGCCAGATGTGTATGTCTTTTTATATCAAAATACTGATAGACTGATCGAAAATATAAAAAAGAGGGGTCGAGACTATGAGCAGAACATTCAGGCAGACTATCTTGACAAAATACATAAAGGATATTTACAGTTTATCAAATCAAAGGAAGAATTAAATACCCTGATGATTGATGTTTCAGAGCTTGACTTCGTCAATAATGAGAGTGATTATAGAATTGTTTTAAAGCAGATTCTTGACTTCAAGTCAGATTAAGTTGTATTCTTTTTGAAAAACAGCCTGTATTTGAAAAAAACAACTATTCCCGTTTAATTCCCATTTTTTCTGCATAGTAGTCACAAAAATCACGCATCGTTGCGCTCATTTTTTCGTCTCCGGTGGCAGTTTCAAAAGTATCAGCCATCGAAGTTAAAGTTTGATGAAAAAATTGAATCATCTCATTGACAGGCATCTCCTTGGTCCAAAGGTTTATTTTATAGGTATCTTTTTGAGAAGAATCCCAAACGGAAAGTAATAAGGCCTTGGCTTCCATATTCTCAATGGCTCCGTCATCAGCTGACCAGTTTAATTTTTCCGGAACCCGGTTTTCATCTAATCCTACATTGATCTTTATTTCTGAACTGTGCTTTACTGCCATAATATTTCTTTTCTAAAATTTTAAAGTGATTCAAGAATTTATTTTGAAACTCTTCTTCTATATTTTACTTCTTTTTAGGTTTGTATTTTGATTTTCTGAAAATCTCTTCATTATCTGCTAAAATCATTTCCTGTAAAGAGATATCATTATTCTTCATAAATGAATTGACAATTTGCCAGCCAAACCAAGCACCTATTCTTCCAGGAGAATCTTTATCAACTTCCAAATAAAATTTTGAGAACGGAGCTTCATGTATAAATCTTTCACTTAAATTCGGATCGTTGGAATACAACATTTCATTTTGAATAAAATATTTCCAAATATCACTTTCACTTATTTCTGCCCATTGGTATTGTTGATCTTCATAACCCATTATTTGAGCTCTTTCAAGTTCTGGAAGAAAAGCGGCGATCAAATACAATTTTTTGCCCTCCTGAACAATTCTTGAAAGAAATGAATTCGTTGCTGATGGTCTGAGTATAGGCAGAGAAATCTGCTCTGCAGCATCTACCAGGAGATGATCATTATTGAAATTTTGTTTGATATAATTCGGGTAATCCTGATACACTTCATGGTCTTTTCCCAGATAGACATCAAGAGAGACAAATAACAGACTATCAGCATAAACAACCTTATTATCGTAATCAACATTCGATAAAATCGTAATTACCTTAGGTTCTTTAAATTTTGGATAATAATATTTTACATGCTTGAACAAATTCGTCAATCCTTCACTTTGATCAGAAAAATCTCCAAAGGTCTTCTGTGCCGATGAAAACAGAAACAGCTCATCCTCATCCCTCATTTTTGAGATCCATACAGAATCTGGATTTGGTTCCGGAAAGAGGTAAGGAAATTCAGCTTTAAGCTTCCCAAGATCTTCAGGTAGAGCCGTATAAAACTTTTGATCAAACCTGATCAATTCGGTCATAGCTTCTATCTCCGATACGTCAATTTGTTTCACCTTTTTTTTACTACAAGCCAAAAGGTTTAGCAATAATAAAGTGACTAAAGTATATTTAATAACATTCATTTAAAATAATTGCCAATAAAAATTAATATTTTTGTGCTTCGCAAAACTAATAAATACTTAGCAATAATGAACACAGAAAAAGTTACAAATCATATTGTGAACTGGTTAAAAGATTATGCCAACAAAGCCGGAGTAAAAGGTTTTGTTATTGGAGTCTCAGGAGGTATTGATTCTGCTGTAACTTCAACACTATGCGCAAGAACCGGACTAGAGGTACTTTGCTTGGAAATGCCAATTCATCAGGCACCTTCACAAGTAAACAGGGCCTTGAATCACATGGAATGGCTACAGAAAAATTACAGCAATGTCAACATGACCAAGGTAAATCTTACGCCTGTTTTTGAAAGTTTTTTGGCTGCCGTTCCTGATGTCAGCAATGAAGAAGACAGGTTTATGTCTCTTGCCAATACAAGAGCGAGATTGCGAATGTCTTCTCTCTATTACTTTGCTGCTCTTAAAAGCCTTCTCGTGGCAGGAACCGGAAATAAAGTAGAAGATTTTGGTGTTGGCTTCTATACAAAATATGGAGATGGAGGGGTAGATTTAAGCCCGATTGCAGATCTTATGAAAAGTGAGGTTTATGCACTTGCTGAGCATATGGGAGTCCATCAGGAAATTATTGATGCGGCACCGACAGATGGACTTTGGGGTGATGACCGAACCGATGAAGATCAAATTGGCGCCAGTTATGACGAATTAGAATGGGCAATGCATCATCTCGAGAAACAAGATCATAATGACGAGCTTTCAGTAAGGCAAACAGAAGTACTGCGCATCTATAACAAATTGCACAATGCAAACTTGCATAAAATGATACCTATTCCTGTTTGTGAAATTCCTGCGTCCTTAAAAAATCATGTTTAGATCACACGATTTAGCTTTTCAAAAAGTAACTGCTTAAGCGCTGTATAATCCCTGATCGACTCGAGAGCATCTCTGTTATCCTGAATTTCTTCCTGGATTTCCTGAGCCGCCTGAAGTTCGGACTTTAAGGCATGTATCTTTTCTGCTATTAGAAGTCTTCTCAGATTATACAATACATCCATGACCAGTTTAGGTAAATAACTTTGCTTGTTTTTGACGTATATATCGTGCCTCTCCCACTGACTTAAAATATACCTTTCTTCGTCCATCAGAATATCTGTAACAATGGCCGAAATATCCTGATCCTCGTGATTCGTAAAAAGTTCAGGACTAATTCCTTGGTCTTGATTCAAAAGGTGAATGATCTCATAGTAGATCTTCAAAAAAACGGGATCTGTAAATTCGATCTCATCTTCCTGAAGATGCATGTAGATTTCTTTACAGACCTCATTGCTATAATTTGTTTTGACGATTCTTTTTTTACCGTCCTCGTCTATTTCCGAGGTAAAGTCAACAAAATCTACTTGCTCATTTCCATATAGGAGCAAAATCTCAATGATCTTCTTCTCCATTTGAAAAAGTTGATCTATTTTTTCTATCTTTTTTGTCTCTTTTTTTACACCCGTAAAAGGAGTTTTAGCCCTTGATAAAGGTTTGCTTTCACGACTTTCTCTTTTCAGAATTTGCGATAATTCGTTAAATAGAACAGACTCAGAAATATTCATAATTCGCGCGCATTCCTGCACATAGATCTCTTTTTGAATATTATTTGGAATCTTCGAAATACTCGCAACAATATCTCTGATCAACTCTGCTCTTTTTATAGGATCATTCTTGGTTTCTTCCAGCAAGAGCGACGTTTTGAATTGAATAAAATCCTGTGAATGTGTGTTAAGATACTCTGTGATTTCTTCAGTTGTCCTCGCTTTTGCAAAACTATCCGGATCGTCTCCTTCCGGAAATGCCACAACTTTTACATTAAGTCCTTGTTCCAGAATCAAGTCAATACCTCTTAAAGAGGCTCTTATACCCGCTGCATCGCCATCGAACAATACTGTTATATTATTTGTCAACCTGTTGATCAATCTGATCTGATCTGAGGTCAAAGCTGTTCCTGATGAAGCCACAACATTCTCAACACCTGATTGCCACATAGAGATCACATCAGTGTAGCCTTCTACCAAAAAACAATTGTCTTCTTTGGCGATACTTTGCTTCGCCTGATAAATCCCGTAAAGAATCTTACTCTTGTGATAAATGATGCTTTCCGGAGAATTTAGATATTTAGCGGCTCTTTTGTCTGAGGATAAAGTTCTCCCGCCAAAACCAAGAATTCTCCCACTCATACTGTGAATAGGGAACATCACACGTCCTTTAAATCGGTCAAACTTACGGCTATCTTTTACAATAGTAAGTCCAGTTTTCTCGAGAAATTCAAGCTCGTATTTCTTACTTTCAGCAGTATCTGTAAAAGCTGACCATTCATCGAGAGAATAACCAAGTTCAAATTTTTTGATGGTTTCATCTGTAAAACCTCTCTCCTTAAAATAGGACAAGCCTATCGCCTTCCCTTTTTCAGAATTCAGTAAAATATCCGCAAAATAATTTTTTGCATATTCAGAGACCAAAAACAAACTCTCCCTTTCATCGGCACGTTTCTTTTCTTCATCATTTTGAACCGTCTCTTCTATTTCAATCTGATACTTTTTGGCTAAATATCGAATCGCTTCCGGATAAGAATAATGCTCATGCTCCATCAGAAATGTGATAGAATTACCACCTTTTCCCGTACTAAAATCTTTCCAAATTTGCTTTACCGGAGACACCATGAAAGATGGTGTTTTTTCATCTGTAAATGGACTCAAGCCTTTAAAATTAGCGCCTGCTTTTTTAAGATTCACAAAATCACCAATGACCTCCTCTACCCGAGCAGTTTCAAATACTTTATCAATGGTATCTCTTGAGATCATAAAAATTAATGTAAAGAAAAATATAAAGATAAAAAAACTGCCAAATGATGACAGTTCTTTTTCTTTATTAACTATTATTATTTGTAATTATGACACTGCCTTCAACTTCTTGATCGTTGTTTTGGTCAGTTTGTCCTTGGCATATTTAAAGGTCACTTTCAAACTTGTTTCTTCAGCTCCCGGCATATCAAACATCGCATCCGTAAGAATCTCTTCACATAAAGAACGTAGTCCCCTTGCACCAAGTTTGTATTCTACCGCCTTGTCAACAATAAAATTGAGAGCCTTCTCATCAATTTGAAAGCTAATTCCATCCATCTCAAACAATCGGGTATACTGTTTGATAATTGCATTTTTAGGTTCCGTTAAAATCGATCTTAAGGTTTTCTTATCCAAAGGTCTCATAAAAGTAAGCGCCGGCAACCTACCGATGATTTCAGGAATCAATCCAAAATTCTTTAAATCAGAAGGAATGATATATTGCAAAAGATTTTCATCATCAATTTTATCGTCCGACATCGAAGCGGAATAACCAACTGCCTGCATGTTTAACCTCTTACTGATCACCTTGTCAATACCACTAAAGGCACCACCAGCAATAAAAAGTATATTTCTGGTATCAACTTCGACAAATTTTTGATCAGGATGCTTTCTTCCTCCTTTCGGGGGAACATTAACAACTGTTCCTTCCAGGAGTTTAAGTAAGGCCTGTTGAACTCCCTCTCCTGAAACATCCCTTGTAATTGAGGGATTATCACTTTTTCTGGCAATTTTATCAATCTCATCTATAAAAACAATTCCTTTTTCAGCTTTATCAACTTTATAGTCGGCAGCTTGCAACAACCTTGTTAGAATTGTTTCTACATCTTCCCCAACATATCCTGCTTCTGTAAGAACCGTCGCATCTACAATAGCGAAGGGCACGTCAAGCATTTTTGCAATTGTCCTTGCGATGAGGGTTTTTCCTGTTCCGGTTTCGCCTACAAGCACAATATTACTTTTCTCGATCTCTATTTCGTCATCCTTTGAATTCGGCTTTTGAAGTAATCGTTTGTAGTGGTTGTATACTGCCACCGACATTACTTTTTTTGCCTGGTTCTGTCCAATTATATATTGATCCAGAAAATCTTTGATCTCTCTGGGTTTTTTTACAAGAAATTCAGTGTTCGCATTCTTGTTTTCACTGATAGACTCTTCCATGACAATGCCATGCGCCTGCTCGATACATTTATCACAAATATGTGAGTCAACACCTGCAATAAGCAAATTGGTCTCTTCCTTCTTTCTCTTACAAAACGAACATTCAAGTTCTTCTTTCTTCGCCATAATCTATTAGTTTAAACCGAGTATATCCCGTCAATAATTTTTTACTTGTTTCTGCTAAGTACTTCGTCAATCATACCATATGTCTTTGCCTCTTCAGCTTTCATCCAATAATCTCTGTCTGAATCATCGTGTACTTTCTTTACTTTTTGACCTGAATGTTTCGCAATAATTGCATAAAGCTCATCTTTCAGTTTCAAAATTTCTCGAGCCGTTATTTCGATATCTGAAGCCTGGCCTTGTGCACCACCTAAAGGCTGATGAATCATGATTCTTGAATGCGGAAGCGCTGATCTTTTTCCCTTTTCACCTGCACACATTAATACGGCCCCCATTGAAGCAGCCATTCCGGTACAAATCGTTGCCACATCCGGCTTTATAAACTGCATAGTGTCATAAATACCTAATCCTGCATATACTCCTCCACCGGGAGAGTTGATATAAATTGAAATATCTTTCGTAGAATCTACACTTTCTAAGAACAATAATTGTGCCTGAATAATATTAGCCACCTGGTCATTGATTCCTGTACCTAAAAAGATGATCCTATCCATCATTAAACGGGAGAAAACATCCATTTGAGCAACATTTAACTGTCTTTCTTCAATTATATATGGTGTGACACTACTAACCAATTGATCAACATACATACTGTTGATTCCCTGATCTTTTACAGCGAATTTTTTAAATTCATTTCCGAAATTCATAGATATACTTTTTAATCGTTAAGTCTGTAAATATACTAATTAATTAGAATGTAAGTAAGCTCAAATCGTCATCGATTAAGCCGTTCATAATCGAATGCAAAGACCTGATTATTTATTGCATAAAAAAACTCCATAATGATCAGTCATTATGGAGCTTTTGATATGATATAGATTTATTTATACACCTCTTTGATAAAATCTTCGTAAGTCACCTCTTTGCTTTTCAATTTGATGTTTTCTTTAAAGAAAGTCAAGAGCTTTTCATTTTTCAATTGATCAGACAACCTTTTTACTTCCTCTTGATTTGACAAAACACGATTCACAATATCATCTAGTTCCTTATCTTCGATCTTATTGTCACCAAATTGAGCCATTTGTGCTTTTACAAAGCCTTTTGTATAATCTTTAAGATCATCATAAGTAATCTGTAATTTATGATCAGTCATCAACTTTCCTTCGATCAATTGATACCTCAAACCTTTTTCTGATCTTTCATACTCCTCACCTGCCTGCTCTGCTGTCATTGGCTTTTCACCAGAAACAGCAAGCCATTTTTTCAAAAATTCAGCAGGAAGATCGAAGACAGTATTGTCAATAAGGTTTTCTGTAACTGCATTCAGCAATTGTTGGTCAGACTGAGATCCAAATTGCTTTTCAGCATCTTCCTTCAATCTGTTTTTCAATTCCTCATCGCTTGTTACCAAACCAGCACCAAATAATTTGTCAAAAAGGTCTTGATTCAATTCTGCAAGCTCTGTTTGAGTAATCTCTTCTATTGAAAATGTCAATGGAGCTTCAAATCCATGAGCATCATCATGTGAAAGACCCAAAACATTCATCAGCATATGATCATCAGTAAATAACCCTTTCGATTTCAGCTCTAAAACATCACCTACTTTTGCACCGATAAACTTCTTCAGGTTGACTTTACCTTTAATCTTTTCAACTTTAAAAGTAGATTTCTTTTCAATCTCTTTCTCCTCGTTTACGAAAGTTCCGGTTACATTAGAATTTTCTTCGATCGCGGCTTGTGTAATCATCTTACCGTATTGTTCTCTGATATTGTCAATTTGAGTATTGATCATTTTCTCATCAGCGATGATCTTGTAGGATGTAATTGCCTTTTTTGGTTTAAGGTTTACCTCAAAATCCGGAGCCAGTCCTAACTCGAATTCAAATGAAAATTGATCCCCTTCCCAAGAGAAATTTTCCTTCATTTTTGGCAATGGATTACCCAAAACATCTAATTTCTCTTCAACTAAAAATTTATTTAAAGACTCCTGAAGAAGTTTGTTAACCTCATCAATCATAACAGATTTTCCGTACTGCTTTTTAACAAGACTCATCGGAACATGTCCTTTTCTAAATCCAGGAATATTCGCTTTCTTTCTGTAGTCATCAAGTTGTGTATCAACTTTTTCCTGATAATCATTTGCCGTGATGTCAATTTTAACAACTGAATTCAGCGCATCAATGTCTTCTTTGGTAATCTTCATTGTAAATAAATTTATCTCTTTTTAAATTTGAGGGTGCAAAAATAATGATTTTACCTCAATATATAGCAATGATTATTGTTTTTGAAAGTATAAAGTTGACAACTTTATGTAAAAATTAACAAAGAAAAGAGAAGCCTGATCTATTAGACCTTATTTTTCAATGAGATTATGAAGAATAGATTCGAAAAATGAAAGCAATAAACTGAATAAGAGTGCTGTCCAAAATCCGGAGACGCTAAACCCATCAATCCAGCTATTTGCTAGAAGTATCATAGCAGCATTGATCACAAATAAAAAGAGTCCAAGCGTTACGATAGTTACGGGTAGTGTTAGTATGACCAATATTGGTTTTAGAATGGAAAATAATATCCCAACAATAACAGCAACCCAAATGGCGGTTCCATAATCATCAACATTTACTCCTGGCATCAAATAGGCAATAACAAGTACAGCAAGTGCGGTCAGTAAGACTTTAAAAATATAGTTCATATCAACAAATTAAGGATGTGTATGCAAATTAGTCATTTTCAAGAAAATTCACAACATTATCGTAAAAATCAACTGGATTTTCGGCATGAAGCCAATGACTGGCATTTGCAATTGTAAGAATTCGGCTGTCTGGGAAATGAGCCGAGATCAAATCCTCATCCTGCTCGTGAATATAACCTGATAATGCGCCTTTTAGAAATAGAACAGGACCCTCAAACAAACTTCTCGGCGGCAAGGCAACCCCAATTTCATCATAATATTCTTCGAGTACCTCAAGATTAAATCGGTATGCCAATTGATTCTTTTCTTTTCGATAAACATTCTTTAGGAGAAACTGTCTTATCCCATTTTCAGAAATATACTTTTTAAGGATCTGATCTATCTCTGAACGAGAACTGATCTTATTAAAATCAACTTCCCCAAGAGCATCAAGGATTTCCTGATGATGTGGAGGGTAAAATTTTGGCGCGATATCTGCTACAATAAGCTTATGAACTCTTTGCGGATGTTCTACGGCAAAAAGCATCCCTGCTTTACCACCCATGGAATGCCCCAAAATATCGACATGATCCAGTTTATGGTGGTCCATATAGCTAACAAGATCTTCTACCATAAGTTCATAAGAAAAATCGTCATCATGAAAACTTCTGCCGTGATTTCTCTGGTCGATCACATGAACTTCATAATTTTCTGAGAATCTATTTGCAAGTGATTTCCAATTGTCACCCATCCCTAAAAACCCGTGTAAAATGATCAAGGGTCTTCCGTTTCCAGAAATCATTGAGTGTAACAACTTCATTATGTAAGTTTTTGCAGATACATCCCCACCACATTTTGAAGTCCAAAATATAAGGCTTCTGTAATGAGCGCATGACCAATACTGACTTCAAGTACTCCGGGTACTTTCTGCACAAAATAATGCACATTATGAAGGCTAAGATCGTGTCCTGCATTGATTCCTAAACCAATTTCGCCTGCTTTTTTGGCAGTTTCTACATAAGCCTCAACTCCAGCCTTATTTCCTTTTTCAAATTCTGACGCATATGATTCTGTATACAACTCTATCCTATCGGTACCGGTTGCAGCTGCTGACTCCAGCATCGACACAATAGGGTCCAAAAAAATAGAAGTCCTGATATTATTTCTTTTGAATTCGTCTACAACTTCTTTTAAAAAAGTTCCGTGCTCAGCCGTATTCCACCCTGCATTTGATGTGATGGCATCAACAGCATCAGGCACTAAGGTGACCTGTTCCGGTTTGATTTTTAATACAAGATCAACAAATTCAGGAATTGGATTACCTTCGATATTGAATTCAGTGGTTACGACAGACTTGAGATCCAGAGCATCCTGATATCTGATATGTCTTTCGTCAGGTCTAGGGTGAATTGTAATACCCTCTGCTCCAAAATTTTGTATATCACCGGCGACCTTTAAAAGGTCCGGA
Organism: Flavobacteriales bacterium; assembly: GCA_024229195.1. GTDB lineage: Bacteria > Bacteroidota > Bacteroidia > Flavobacteriales > Flavobacteriaceae > Lutimonas. The sequence goes on from JAAESS010000141.1 coordinate 25,825, forward strand.
ACATTTCCCCCTCTGGCATTCCTCAAAGTGGCTATTTTATTAATATTGACGCTTAATTTAGTCATTGGTCCTTTATTTATAATTTTAATGCAAAAGATATTATATCTTTACACAAATGTTCTATTAGATTAGCGGACAAAATTACAATTTTATCCTTAGAACCATCTTATTTAATGCAAACCATCACATACATATTAAAAGATATTCAACCTTTTGACTTAAAAGATGAAATCATTCAAATGAAAGATTCTTTTGAACAATGTCCATTTTCTCATTTACCAGTTGTGGATGCAAACCTTTTTTATGGAGCAATCTCACGTGAAGAGGTTGAAATGATCATGAATGACAATCTCCATTTAAATGATCTTAAACATTTGATCGAACCGTTTTATGCGACAGAAAACATGAACTGGTTTGAAGTTTTACAAAATTTTGCCACGCATAATGCGAACCTGATGCCAGTATTAAATGCTGATAAAAAATATGTCGGATATTATGAACTTGATGATTTCCTCAATATTTTTAAATGCACTCCTTTTCTGCATGAAGAGGGAGTTATTCTTGTGATTGCAAAAAATATCAAAGAGTATTCTTTTAGTGAGATTTCTCAGATCGTAGAATCGAACAATGCAACTTTGTTTGGTGCTTTTGTCTCTAAGATTGATAATGAAATGGTGCAAATTACACTAAAATTAAGTCTTCATGATATCAATAACAACATACATTCTAATAGAAGATACAACTATGAAATTTTAAGTGAGTTCCAGAAAGACAAATATCTTGAAGAATTGAATGACAGGTCGAATTATTTGCAAAAATACCTCAATATCTAAGTAACTAAGGTTTATGAAAGTAGGAATCTTCGGACAGTCAAACAATGAAAATACGATCAAGTATGTGCAAGAGCTTGTTGAACTCTGCCTGGAACATGATATAGCGATCGTATTTGAAGAAAATTTTTTTAAAAGCTTTCCTCTTCTCTCTAAAAAGAAAAAATTTGATACTTTTTCAGGATACGATGACCTCAATAAAAATCTTGACTATTTCTTTTCAGTTGGTGGTGATGGAACCTTTTTGAGATCAGTAACATTTATCAGAGATCGACAGATTCCGGTTATAGGAATCAATACCGGAAGATTAGGGTTTTTAGCCAATATCCAGAAAGAAAGTATCCGCTCAGCTTTTGAACAGATCATGAAAGGTCAATTCACAATTCAAAAAAGATCCTTATTACACGTCAGAGCAGAAGGAAATAAAGATGACTTTGAAAATGTAAATTTCGCATTGAATGAAATAACAATTACGAGAAAGAATACGGCCTCCATGATTAAAGTTGATGCCATTTTGGATAACGAATTTCTTACAAGTTACTGGAGCGATGGCTTGATCATTTCAACTCCTACCGGATCTACCGGATACTCTCTTAGCTGTGGCGGACCAATTATTTCTCCATCATCAAAAAATATTGTTCTTACACCAATAGCACCGCATAGTTTGGCGATTCGTCCACTGGTCATACCGGACCAAACCAAAATAGAATTAGAAATTGACAGTCGGGCAGACGAGGTACTGCTCACACTTGATTCAAGATTACATACGTTAAATAACAAATCAAAAGTATTTATTGAGAAGAGCAGCTTTGATATGATGACCCTTCAACTCAATGATCAAACTTTTATAAAAACACTTCGCAAAAAACTGCTTTGGGGCGAGGATAAACGCAATTAAAACATAGGCTATAGCACAATTTTACTCCTAAAAAACTGTTAATCAAAAAAGGATATTCATTTCAATTAAATGCAAATGTATTTTTTTATATTTGCACACTATTTTTTATGATGAAAAAAATTGTTTTTGTAATTCTATTTTTCTGCTTTTCCGGTAGTGCTTTTTCTCAAATAAATGAGATCGGATTTTTTCTGGGCGGCAGTAATTACATTGGAGATATCGGACGAACAAATTACATTTACCCAAACAGTTTTGCCGTTGGTGGAATTTACAAATGGAACATGCATCCTCATTTCTCACTTCGAGGTACATATATCTATTCAAAATTATCAGGAAATGATTCAGAATCAAACAATTCTTTCAGAAAAGTCAGAGGGCTGAACTTTACAAATGACATTCACGAAATGGCTGTCGGAATAGAATATCATTTCTTTAAATACAATCTGGATAAAATAGGACATACCAAAACACCCTACATGTTTGTAGAGGCAGGAGCCGTAAATTACGGAACTCTAGAGAATGGTCGTACTTTTAATTTTACGATGCCTGTCGGAGCAGGTTATAAAACAAAACTCGCCCAGGGTATTGGAATTGGCTTAGAAGTTGGCTTTAGATACACATTCAAAGATGACATTGACAGTTACCCAGCTGATCTTAATAGCGCCAACGTACAAATAAACCCTAACAATAATGACTGGTATGTATTTTCAGGAATAACTCTGGTCTTCGCATTTGGAAGAGAAGGTTGTTATACCGGGAGTTTTTAATTAGGAATTATGGATATAGTTTCAAAAATAAATAAAGATTTTGTTCCCAAACATGTTGCTGTCATCATGGATGGCAATGGACGATGGGCGAAAAATCAAGGATTCAAAAGAGTTTTAGGTCACAAAAAAGGTGTGGAATCAGTAAGACAAACTGTTGAGGCTTCCGTCGAATTAGGAATTGAGGCATTAACACTTTACGCTTTCTCAACCGAGAACTGGAAACGACCAAAAATTGAAGTGGATACACTCATGAGTATTCTGGTAAATTCTCTAAAAAAAGAGAATGATACATTTCAAAAGAACAATATAAAACTTCAAGCCATTGGTAATTTGAAAAAATTGCCTCCATTAGCAAGAAATGAACTTAGAGATGTCATGAAAATGACTGAAGAAAACAATGGAATGATCTTGACTTTAGCGCTTAATTACGGGGCTAAGGAGGAATTGATCAGAGCAACAAAATCCATTTCTAAAAAAATTGTTAATAATGAACTTGAAATAGAAGAAATTGATGAAAAAATTATAAATAGTCATTTATATACATTTACTTTGCCCGTCGTTGATTTTTTGATTCGAACGAGTGGTGAAATGCGTATCAGTAATTTTTTATTATGGCAAATTGCCTACGCCGAATTGTATTTTACTGATATTTTATGGCCCGATTTTAGGAAGAAGGACTTTTACGAAGCAATACTGAATTATCAAAGAAGAGAAAGACGATTTGGAAAAACAAGTGAACAAATTGAAAACAGTAATAAATAGTTTAAAATACACGCTGCTGTTGTTGTTTTTTATCCTATCCAGTGTTACTGTGAATGGGCAAAGCACTGCGCTAACCAATATCAAGGCCCAAGATACTATTCCGGCTACTAAACCACTTGATTCTTTACCAGCTGCTCAACAAAGAGCCGATTCGATAAATATGTCGAACAGCGATAAGGTATTAGATTCTCTAAAGCCCGTCGGTCAGGTATCTGATACGATCAAAAAAGTAGTCTCCGAACCTATAAAACTGGAAAAAAATAAAAAATATGTTTTAGGAGGAATTTCTGTAGTAGGAAATGAGACGATTTCAGAACAATCCATCTTGATTTTTTCTGGGCTTAATTCAGGGCAAAAATTGAAAATTCCAGGAGATAAATTATCGTCCTCTATCAAAAAATTATGGAGTTCTAAATTATTTTCAAATGTTGATGTATTTGTGACCAAAATTGATGGAGATGCCATCTATCTTGAGATCAATATTCGTGAACTTGATAAGGTTGGTAAAGTGACCATTACCGGACTGAAAAAATCCAAGATCGAGGATCTTCAAAAAGAAATAGAGTTTCAAGAGGGTTCAATGCTGACTGAAAATTTGATTACGACCACTGAAAACTTTATCAAGGATAAATATAGAGAAAAGGGGTTCCTAAAAACAAAGGTCACGATCAACACCAAAAAAGATACCAGTTTCCCAAATACACAGGATGCACTCATCGTCATAGATAAGGGAAACAGAATTAAAATAAAAAACATTACTTTTCATGGAAATACGGCTATTAAAGATAAGAAGCTGAAAAAGACCATGAAAAAGACCAAAGAAAAAGGGATCACAAGGCTTTTTTCTCCTTCCAAATTTGTCGAGGACCTGTACGAGGAAGACCTTGATAAAGTTGTAGAATTATTTCAGGAGAAAGGTTTTAGAGATGCTCTTGTGATAAAAGATTCGGTTTCCTGGAATGATGACAACACCATCAACCTTGACATCTTTTTAACACAGGGTGATCGCTATAAATTTGGTTCCATTGCATTTCTCGGTAATACTGTTTTCACGGATCAGCAATTACAAACCATATTAAGAATCGAACCCGGGGTAACTTACAATGGGAAAGCGCTTAATGAAAGAGTATATGGGGATGGCACACCTGAATCACAGGATATTACAAACACATATCTTGACAACGGTTACCTGTTTTCGAGAATAAATGCAGTAGAAACAAGTGCTGCAAATAATACCATTGCACTGGAAATCAGAATCATTGAAGATGAACCGGCTAGTATCAGAAAAGTAAGCATCAAAGGAAATGATGTGACCAATGACCATGTACTATACAGAGAGATTCGAACCAAACCCGGAGATCTGTTTAGTAAAAGTGACATTGTAAGATCAATTCGTGAACTTGGGCAGCTTGGATTTATTGATCCTGAAAACATCGTACCGGATGTACAGCCTAATTTCGCTGATAAAACAGCCGATATAGAATTTTCTGTTTCTGAGAAAGGATCAAGTCAGATCGAGTTACAAGGTGGTTATGGAGGTGGAACCTTTGTAGGTACTTTAGGTCTTTCATTTAATAACTTTTCGGTAAAAAATCTTTTTAATTTTAAGGAATATAAACCTGTTCCTCGTGGAGATGGTCAAAATATAGCACTTAGACTTCAGGTCAGTAAATTTTACAGAACTTATAGTCTTTCTTTTTCTGAACCATGGCTGGGAGGTAAAAAACCCAAAGGTTTTAACTTCTCTGTCTATAATTCCAGCCAATATGGTTATGACCCTTTCTCAAATGATGTGGATAAAGATCAATTACTGGATATTATCGGTGCTTCAGTTGGCTTAAGTCAGCGACTGAAATGGCCGGATGATTTCTTTACATTGTCGACCTCGTTCAATTATCAACGTTACAAGCTTCAGAATTACAATATTTCTTCTTTTGATTTTGATAATGGAATTTCAAATAACTTCAACTTTGCAGTAAATTTTGGAAGAAGCTCAGCAGGTCCAAACCCTGTTTTTCCATCAGGAGGTTCACAGTTTAACTTGCTGTTAAAACTAACTCCTCCTTATTCTCTGTTTGATGATAAAGATTACACGAATCTTCCGGACGAAGAAAAATATAAATGGATAGAATTTTATAAAATTGTATTTACCGGTAAATGGTATAGCCCGGTTGTTGGTAAAATGGTATTGATGTCCAATGCCGAATTAGGTTTTCTTGGATATTACAACGAAGAAATTGGTGCTCCTCCATTTGAGAGATTTTATGTAGGTGGGGATGGTATGCAAACAGGACGTTTTGACGGTAGAACAACAATTGCCTTAAGAGGTTATCCAAACTCGAGTTTATCTTCCCAAACAGGAGGTACGATATATAATAAAATAGCGTTTGAATTAAGATACCCGATTACCTTAAAACCCTCGGCTTCGATTTATGCCCTTACCTTTTTAGAAGGAGGTAATTCATGGAACGAATTTGATGAATACAGACCTTTTGAATTAAAGAGATCTGCCGGAGGTGGTTTAAGGGTATTTATGCCGGCTTTTGGTTTGCTTGGAGTTGATTTTGGATATGGTTTCGACACGATCCCTGGATCCAACCAGATTTCAGGATGGCAAACACATTTTATCATAGGACAACAGTTCTAAGCTAATTTGCTATATTTGCCCAAATCAAGAAATGGCACAATTTTTTCTTGTAAACGATTAGAATGAAAGTAAATAGGGTTTTAGTTATAGTCTTTATTTGTTTTGCCTTTATGGTTAATGCCCAAAAACCACAGAGAGTTGCCTATATTGATATGAACTATATTTTGGAAAATGTTCCTGAATATGCATCAGCCCAAGCCCAGTTAGATAATAAGGTAAAAACCTGGCAACAAAAACTAGATGTTCTTTCTGATGAAATTGAACAGATGAAAACTGATCTAAGCAATGAAAAATCCTTATTAACAAAGGAATTGATCAGTGAGAGAGAAGAAGATATAGAGATTAAAGATCAGGAATTGAAACGATTACAGCAAGCTTATTTCGGGCCAACCGGGGATCTGTTTCAAATGAGAAAGCAATTTGTAAAACCTGTACAGGACCAAGTATACAATGCAATACAAGACATAGCAACTAAAAAGCGTTATGATTTTGTTTTAGATAAATCAAGTGATTTGATCTTGTTGTATAGCAACAGTAAATACGATATCAGTGAGCTTGTATTGAATGCAATTGTTAAAAATAGAAAAAGAAAAGCGGTACAAGACCTCAAAGCAGAAAGACTGGCGAAGGCCGGAGTGGTAAGTAGCCCTACTGTTCTTGAAAATGATAATGAGGGTGTGGATGTGGAACAGCAGGTTGAGGACGCTGAAGTTGAAGTGACCGATGAATATGTCAATGAAAAGCTTCCGGAAGAAAAGACAGATGAACAACTCAAATTAGAAGCAAGAATTGCAAAAAGGGAAGAGTTGAAGGAGAGGATCAAGGCACAGCAAGAGGCCAGAGCCAAAATGAGAGATTCTTTAAAGCAAGTTGCTGAAGAAAAAAGAGCAGCTAAATTGAAAGAAATTGAAGATAGAAAAAAACAGAGAGAAGAAGCAATAGACAATAACAATTAAGAAAGAAGTAAAAACAAAAAAATTATTAATAACAAATTATTTGAAAAATGAAATCATTTAGAAATTTATTCGTGGCATTTGCACTTTTATTGGCCTTTAATGCAGTTCAAGCCCAGAATGTTGCACACATCGATAGCGAACAATTATTGATGGCTATGCCAGAAACAAAAGCAATGGAGACAGAATTGAAAAAAGTGCAACAAACTTATGCAGATGAGTACAATGCACAAGCAACTGCTCTACAAGCTAAATTGCAGAAATATGACGCTGAAGCGCCGACTCAAACAGATGCAAAGAATGAAGAAAGAAGAGTAGAAGTTGAAGGTTTGAAGCAAAAAATTCAAAAATATGCACAAACTGCTGATCAGGAAATTCAAAAGAAAAGATTTGATCTTTTAAAGCCTATCGTTGAGAAAGCTCAAAAAGCGGTTAGTGATGTAGCTTCTGAAAAAGGATATAAATATGTTTTAGATGCATCTCCAGGTAAAGGTTTGATTGTTTTTGACGGTGAAGATTTGATGCCTCTTGTTAAAACGAAACTAGGAATTCAGTAAACAAAGAATTTAATCTAAAAAAAACATCCTTGCTTCTAGGATGTTTTTTTTTACTTTTTAATCACTCAGACCCGGACAGATGATAATCATAAATCAAACATTGTGAATTAATCCTGATACCAACTTGCGTATTTTATGTAATTATTTGCTATTCTGTCTATCTCTCCTGAAATAAGTTCCTGATCAATATCCTTTATCTTTTTCGCTGGCATACCTCCAAACACTGAACCTGATGGAACCAGAGTTCCCTTAGTAACCACAGCACCTGCTGCGATAATACTATTGCTCTCAATTACACAGTCGTCCATTACAATGGCTCCCATGCCGATAAGGACATTGTCATGTATCCTACATCCATGCACCAAAGCATTGTGACCAATCGAGACATTATTTCCAATATGAGTTGGTGATTTCTTATAAGTAGCATGAATTACAGCCCCATCCTGAATATTTACCTTGTTGCCGATCCTTATAAAATGTACATCTCCTCTGATCACTGCATTGTACCAAATACTGCATTGATCTCCCATGCTAACATCTCCAACTACTACAGAATTTTCGGCAAAAAAACAGTCTTTTCCAAAAACCGGTGATTTCCCATTGAGTTCTTTTATGATCATTATCTTTTTTTGAAGGATTTAACACAAGTCTCAAAAGTAAGAAAAAATACTTTCGTAAATTTGCAATCCAACTATTATAACTATGTCAAAAATTAAAATAGAATACACATCAAATCCTGCGATTATCAAATTTGTCGCTCATAAAATACTTACCGAAAGCAGCTTTGAATACAACTCAATTGACGATGCAAAGAACTCGGCTTTAGTACAACAGTTGTTTCATTTACCATTTGTGAAAAAAGTTTTTATCACGGCAAACTTTATCGCTCTGGAAAAATTTGATATTCTTGAGTGGAAGGAAGTAGAAAAGGAACTTCAAGAAATACTTGAGGCCTATCTTGAGCAAAATGAGTCTGTTTTTTCAGAAGATCAAAAGGAACAAATTGTAGAGGTGTATGCCGAAAGCACACCTAATCCAAACGTTCAAAAATTTGTAACTAATAAATTATTGAGTAACCAAAATATTGAACTTAGTGACAAAGAAGCTGCACGTAAAGTGCCGCTGGCATTCGAACTTTTTGAATTTCCGTTCGTAAAAGAAGTGTTTATCTCTGACAACTATGTATCAATTCAAAAATCAAATGATCTTGAATGGTTCGAGGTCAACAATGCTTTAAGAGATTTTTTAAAGGAATACCTACAAAGTGACAGGAGAATTGTTTCAGAAGGTTATGTCCCGGTGGTAAAAACATCTCAAACAGATAATAAAAAATTTAAGGTGACAGATGATGACATCTCTAAGGAGATCATTGCAGTATTAGAGGAATATATTAAACCTGCCGTGGCAGGTGATGGAGGAAACATTCAGTTTCTCTCTTATGTTGCCGAAACAAAAGAAGTAAACGTTTTGCTTCAGGGCGCATGCAATGGCTGTCCCTCCTCTACGATCACTTTAAAGAACGGTATCGAAGCAACTCTTAAACAATTATTACCTGGAAAAATTGGTGCTGTAAACGCCATGAACTAAATATATTACCCTTTTCTACATCACTTAATGAAAACAAGACTTTATCTCAAATCAGCTATTTTGCTCGCTTGTTTGGCAGGCAACGCATATGCTCAAAAAACAACTTCAGCTTTGACTTATCCTGAAACATCCAAAGGCACAACCATTGATAATTATTTTGGAAACGAAGTGGCAGATCCATTCAGATGGCTTGAAGACGATAGATCAGAAGAAACAGAAGAATGGGTAAAATCTCAAAATAAGGTAACTCAAGGCTACCTTGATCATATTCCTTACCGTGATCAAATTAAGGAAAGAATGACCAAGTTATGGAACTATGAAAAGTATGGTTCTCCTACCCGACACGGTGATTATGATTACTTCTACAAAAATGACGGTTTGCAAAATCAGTATGTTTTATTTCGGCAAAAAGAAGGGATGGAGGCCGAAGTTTTTCTTGATCCGAATACATTTTCTGAGGACGGAACCACTTCTTTAAGCGATGTTTCATTTACGAAAGATGGTAAAAAAGTAGCTTACGCGATTTCAGAAGGTGGTTCAGACTGGAGAAAAGTTATTGTGATGGATGCCTTAAGTAAGGAAATTCTTGAGGACACAATTAAGGATGTAAAATTCAGTGCCCTTTCATGGTATAAAACTGAAGGTTTTTATTATTCAAGTTATGAAAAACCTGATGGTAGCGAATTATCTGCTAAAACTGATCAGCATAAATTATACTATCACAAATTAGGTACTCCACAGAAAGAGGATCAAGTCGTTTTTGGTGAAGACGCAAAAAGAAGGTACGTATTTGGATACATTACAGAAGATCAGCACTATTTGGTCATCACTGCGGCAGAATCAACCTCAGGAAATGAGCTGTACATAAAAGATTTAAGCAATCCGTCCAATGAATTGAAATGCCTGGTCGATAATTTTGAAAATGACCATTCAGTGGTTCATAGTAAAGGTGACTTACTCTATGTTTCGACCAATCTCAATGCACCTAATAAAAAAGTAATCACTTTTAAATACAACCAACCGGAAACAGAACACTGGAAAGATTTTATTGAAGAAACACAGTATGTCTTAACTATTTCGACAGGAGCAGGTTATTTCTTTGCTGAATATATGATTGATGCAATTTCAAAAGTTTTTCAATACAGTGAGAAAGGCAAGTTGATCAGAGAAGTGGCGCTTCCCGGATTAGGCAGTAGCTCAGGATTTAGTGGAAAACTAAAAGACAAAAGCTTATATTTTTCGTTTACAAACTATACTACCCCTTCATCTATTTATTTGTATGACCCGTCAAATGGCAGTTCTAAATTATTCAAAAAGCCAGAGGTTGGATTTGATTCAAATGATTATGAGTCTAAACAAGTATTTTTTAAATCTAAAGATGGTACCAAGGTACCCATGATCATTACTTATAAGAAAGGAACTGAACTCGACGGTAACAATCCTACCATTCTTTACGGGTATGGAGGGTTTAATATTAGTCTTACACCCTCCTTTAGCATTGTCAATGCAACATGGCTTGAAATGGGAGGTGTTTATGCAGTAGCCAATTTAAGAGGAGGCGGTGAATATGGAAAGGCATGGCATGATGCAGGAACTCAGATGAAAAAACAAAATGTGTTTGATGATTTTATCGCTGCAGCCGAATACCTGATACAGGAAAAATACACATCAAGTAAATTTTTGGCCATTAGAGGTGGTTCCAATGGAGGTTTACTTGTTGGTGCAACTATGACGCAAAGACCTGATCTTATGCAGGTAGCGCTACCCGCAGTTGGTGTTTTAGATATGCTTCGTTATCATACATTTACAGCCGGTGCCGGATGGGCGTATGACTACGGAACATCAGAACAAAATGAAGAAATGTTTAAATATCTTTATGATTATTCACCGGTACATAATGTAAAAAAAGATGTCTCCTACCCTGCAACCCTTGTAACAACCGGTGATCATGATGACAGAGTTGTACCTGCTCATTCATTCAAATTTGCTGCTGAACTGCAGGACAAACAAAAAGGTGACAATCCGGTTTTGATCAGGATAGAAACTCAAGCTGGCCATGGAGCAGGAACACCTGTGTCAAAAACAATTGACCAGTATGCTGATATTTTTAGTTTTACCCTTTATAATATGGGAATAAAAACCTTAAATACTGGCGTTAAAAACTAAGGTATTAATCTGGTTCTAATCAATCGAAAGAACTGTAATTACTGTAGAGTTAAGTAATATCTTTTCGCCTTTTTCCTTGCCTATTAGAAGAGCTCCAATAGGTGAAGAAGGAGATATGGCATAGTAATATTTGCCCTCTAAACTAAGTTCTCCGGCACTGATCGATAGAAAGTAAATTGCTTGATCTGTAGTGATAAGACTACCCAATTTGATCTTTTTTGAGACTGAATTCAGCTGTATTTTATCAAGGGTTTCCTTCATTTGTTTGGCAACTCCAAGTTGCTGAGATGCTTTTTCCATTTCAAGATGTAACATAGCTCTTCCGGTCTCATGTTTGTCTCCGGCAGAACTTTTGGATTCATGTTCCAAGGCATTTCTGTTTTCAAGCATGATTGTTTCAATCGTATTCAATTTACTATTGACGAAAATATTGCATTGCTTCAACAAAGCTTCTTTAAGCATCATTTAAAGATTTTAATCAAAAAATAAAAGTAAATAATTTCTATTCTTTAAAGTTTCACTGAATAATTTTATTCATATAACCCTTTAATCTGACAGGCAAATAGATTTCTGTTACAAGTTCTGCCGGATTCGGTGTGTTATCAGGATCATTGATTAATATTTCGAAGGGCTCTCCATCATCCATTAACGAATATTCTTTTAGATTTTCTGCTTGAAACATAGCATTTTCCCATGCCTCTTCTGAATTGTTATACGCACCCGTCAATATCGATTTAAAATACGTTCCTCTTTTCATATATCCCGTTAGAATATCCGAATCTTGAGTGATTATTCTTTCTGCAATAGGATAGCCTACTGAAAACATGGAAGTTCCGTTTTCCTGATCAAATTTATGATAAAGTATGAAGGGACTTCCTGTGAGCCTTACCTTATTTTTCACTACAAATTTATGAACATGCTCCATCATCTCCTTAGATTTAACACCTACATCATCTATTTTACTCGATGTTGAAGTATACAAATAAAAACCACCACTATAGTCAACAACACCAATCGAATCTATTGAATAAACTTTTAATTTCTTTTGTAAATTTTCATCGAATAATTCGAGACCTCTTTCTTCCATTGGCCCCAGTTGATCCGACATTCCAGAGGCAAGAAATCGAGAGAAGAAAGGAAGCTCTCCTTTAATCCCCCAAGTCACTTCTGTACCTGAATCCACCTTCTTCAAAATCCAATACACATCAGATGCCATGTCTCCAAAAGGTGTTTCAAAAACAATTTCCTGATCGAGTCTCTCAGACTTTTGAACGCTAAGCGTCTTCATTTTTCCACCTCCTTCAATATCCGAGGTCCATGTGTAGCCGCCTCCCTTTCCCTTTGTATTACTTTCATATTGTACGCGAATAGTTGAATCCTGCTCATACCACGGACCCCACTCTGCCCAGTTTCGATAATCATTCAAGTCATTAAAAACAACTGTTGGATCCGCTTTGATCAACCTGGTTTTGGCCACATCATAGCTTCCGTCCAGAGTCGCTAAATAAACGGCTCCTATTACGAAAAGTACCAATAAAAGAAGAATTATATTTTTTAAAAAATTCATTTGGAAGAAGTTTGGTATTACAATAACTCAAATATAATAATTAAATCTTAAATAATTCAATATGAGATACTTAATAAATTTTTTTCATTTGGTAAAACCTCTTCTTTTATCTAAATTTGAACTGATACAATCACTAATACTTACTTCATGAAATTAAGATATACCTTAGGCTTTATTTTAGCCACAGCCTTTCTGTTTTCTTGTCAACCAAAACAGGATCAACCGGTTTCAACTGAAAACACAACCGAACAAACAGATGCTTTTGATTATTTATCAGAACAGTTTGCGGATATCAAAATCTTACGTTATAAGGTTCCTGGTTTCGAACAACTCACTTTACAACAAAAAAAATATGTCTACTTTCTTGCCCAGGCAGGTTTATCAGGTCGTGATATTATGTATGACCAGAATTACAGACACAATCTAAAAATTAGAAGAGCACTGGAAAATATTTATACCAACTTTGAAGGTGATAAAAGCACAACAGATTGGGAAAATTTTGAAATTTACCTGAAAAGAATATGGTTTGCCAATGGTATTCATCATCACTATGCAAATGACAAATTTGTTCCAGAATTTTCAAAAGATTATTTGAATAGCTTGATCAAGGCTACAAATACTGATCTTCAAGGGGAAGCACTTGATGTTATATTTAATGAAAAAGACACAAAAAAGGTAAATCTAAATCCTGAAAAGGGGTTGATCAAAGGTTCTGCCATCAATTTTTATGGACAGGATGTTACTGCTGAAGATGTCGATGCTTATTATTCAAGTATGAAGGTTGATAAGAATCAACCTATTGAAAAGGGTTTGAATACAAAACTTGTCAAAGAAAATGGAACTTTGAAAGAAAAGGTATGGAAAAGCGGTGGAATGTATGGCGCCTCCATAGATCAAATCATTGTTTGGTTAGAAAAAGCCAAGGAAGTGGCTGAAAATGAGGCACAGGCCAAAGGTCTTGAATTGTTGATTGCTTATTATCGAACCGGTGAATTAAAAACCTGGGATAAATATAACATCGTTTGGGCTAAGGCAACAGAAGGTGATATTGATTACATCAATGGATTTATCGAAGTATACAATGATCCAAAAGGTTATAAGGGCTCTTATGAAACTGTAGTTCAGATCAAAGATTTTGAAATGTCTAAGAAAATGGCCGCACTTGCCAATAACGCCCAATGGTTTGAAGACAACTCGCCTCTTGATCCTTCACACAAAAAGAAAAACGTAGTTGGGGTATCATATAAAACTGTGAATGTTGCAGCTGAAGCAGGAGATGCTTCTCCATCTACTCCAATAGGTATAAATCTGCCGAATAACAATTGGATCAGAGAACAACACGGATCAAAATCTGTTTCATTAGGTAATATAATCCACGCCTATTCAAATGCCGGAAGTACAGGACGATTAAAAGAATTTGCCTTTGATGAGGAAGAAGTAAAATGTGAGGAAGAATACGGGCAACTTGCCGACAAGCTTCATACCGCTTTACATGAAGTTATTGGTCATGCCAGCGGACAATTGAATCCTGGTGTTGGCACCCCAAAAGAGACAATGAAAAATTATGCCTCTACTTTAGAAGAGGCCAGAGCTGATTTGGTTGGCCTTTATTATTTACCTGATGCAAAATTAGTAGAAATAGGAATTTCTCCTGATGCCAAGTTGATTGGAAAAGCAGCTTTTGACGGTTATATTCGTAACGGTTTGATGACCCAATTGATCAGGTTAAACCTTGGAGATGACATTGAGGAGGCTCATATGAGAAACAGACAATTGGTTGCTGCCTGGGCCATGGAGAAAGGGAGTGCAGATAATGTGGTCGAAAAGGTTAGCAGAGACGGCAAAACTTATTTTAAGATCAATGATTATGAAAAATTAAGAGATTTGTTCGGTGAGCTACTCAAAGAAATTCAAAGAATTAAATCAGAAGGTGATTTTGAAGCAGGTAAGGCACTTGTTGAAACCTATGGTGTCAAAGTAGATCAAGAAATTCACAAAGAAGTCTTGGAGCGAAACAGACAGTTTAAATCGGCACCCTACTCTGGTTTTATAAATCCTGTTCTTGTTGCTCAAAAAGGTGAAAACGGTGATATAACTGATATCGTAGTAGAGCAACCTGAGAGTTTCGCATCTCAGATGTTACAATATGCGAACGACTTTACGACCTTACCAAACGAAAACTAATCAATATGTAATCAGAACATCAATAGACCGTAATATTTAATTACGGTCTGTTGAATTCATAAAGGCATGTTTAATCTATGACAGGTGTTATCATTAAATCAACAGGAAGTTGGTATTGGGTAAGAACGGAAGATCATAAACAATATCAGTGTAGAATCAGAGGAAAGTTCAGAACCAAAGGAATAAAAAGTACAAGTCCTTTGACGGTTGGGGATCATGTTGATTTTGAATTGGAACTAAACTCAAATACAGGTATCATCACTAGAATACATGACAGAAAAAATTACATTGTTAGAAAATCTGTCAATCTTTCAAAACAAACTCATATCATTGCTGCGAATATTGATCTGGCTTTTCTTTTGGTAACCGTAGATAATCCACCTACTTTTCCTTCATTTATAGACAGGTTTCTGGCAACAGCAGAAGCCTATCATATCAAAGCTGTTCTATTATTTAACAAAGTTGACCTTTATGACGAAGCACTCAATCAAAAGAAAAATAAGCTGATTGAGATTTATGAGAAGATAGGTTACTCCTGTATTGAGATTTCAGCAACCAAAAATATCAATATTGAAAAAGTGAGCGAACTAATGCTTGGAAAAACAAGTATGTTTTCAGGTCATTCAGGAGTCGGAAAATCAACCTTGATCAACGCTATTGATCCTAGTTTAGATTTAAAGACCGCCGAAGTATCAGTTCAGCACAAACAAGGTCAACACACCACAACATTCGCCGAAATGTTTGCGCTACCTACAGAACCCGAAAGTTATATTATTGATACTCCAGGGATAAAAGGATTCGGGATAGTTGACTTTGAACCCAATGAAATTGGCGATTATTTTCCCGAAATTTTTGCACTTAAACAAGATTGTAAATTCAATAATTGTCTACATGTAAACGAGCCAAAATGTGCTGTCAAAATTGCACTTGAGGAAGAAAAAATTGCACCTTCACGCTACCGCAGCTACCTTCAGATTCTTGCCGGTGATGAAGAAAACTACCGAACCAACACTTACGATTTTTAAATCATTTTCAAATCAATATTTTGTTTTTCCCATAATGCATTCAACATTTCTGTTAAAATATTTCAATTTTTTTAATTTTTTATGATTAATATTATTTAGCCTATTCAAGTTTTTACCTTTATTTGTTCTAAATTCAGATAAAAACATAATATGAAAGCCGTTATACAAAGAGTGAACCATGCCTCTGTACAAGTGGAAGGTAAAATTATAAGTAAGATTGAAAACGGCCTCTTAGTCCTCCTTGGCATTACGCAAACAGATAACCTTACAGATTCAAAATGGTTGTGCAATAAAATAATTAACCTCAGGGTCTTTAATGATGAACAGGGCGTTATGAACAAGTCATTGAATGATGTTCAAGGAAATGTGATCATAGTGAGTCAATTTACCCTTATGGCTAGCACAAAAAAGGGACACCGTCCTTCCTATATAAAAGCAGCAAATGCGGAAATAGCGGTTCCTTTATACAAACAATTTATTGAAGAGTTCGAAGCCCTTTTCAAAAAAAAGGTAGGTACCGGAAAATTTGGAGCTGATATGAAAATCATCCTTGAGAACGATGGACCTGTCACCATCATAATTGATACTGAAATGAAACAATAAGGTCAAATTATAATCGTTAAAATTCCAAATTGCTATTTATGAATAAGAACCATTTAAGCTTAGTACTGTTCTCCCTATTTCAATCTTTCTAACCGCACAAAATAATGACCTAAACGTCTTTTCGATACCTGACAGCCTCAAAGAAAATGCCAATGCTGTATTATGAACATGATACGAGTTCGTATCCGTATACAATTGTTTATGAGTAAGAAATATCAACTTCTAACACTGCATTTATACCAACTTGGTATCCAATTAATTTTTTTGAAGAAGATTTAAACGCGGTGCTGGAGGGAATTAATGGCCATACAGAAAAGACACTTGCTACTTTTGAATTCGTTAAATGTAAGATCAAATGGAACGAATAAAAAGGAAAACACACACATGATGGAGGAATTAAAAAAGCCTATAAGGATGGCTTTGGAAATGTTGCCGAAGTAAATCTATATCTTATTGCTATGCTAAGGGCGTCGGGCATAGATGCAAATCCTATACTTGTGAGCACCAGAGACCATGGCATACCTATTTTTCCTACAAAAAAAGGCTTTAATTATGTGATTGCAGGAGTAGAATTAAACGCAGATATAACACTTCTTGATATCACGGAAAAATATAGTTTCCCCGATATATTACCTCTTAGAGATTTGAATTGGGAAGGAAGATTATTATGAGAAGATGGGAGCTCAATTGCTGTCAATCTATACCCTAAATCATATAATTTAAAAATGACCAAGCTAAATGCAAAACTAGACCATGAAGGACTACTTTATGGAGTAATGATCGCAACATATAACGGATTAAATGCACTCAACTACAGAAACCAATTCTCTTCCATTAAAGAAGATGATATTATCAGCAGAATAGAATCAGCTAACGAGGATATTGAAATAGAGCAATTCAAATTACGAAACAAGGAAAACACAAAT
This sequence comes from Flavobacteriales bacterium, assembly GCA_024229195.1. Lineage (GTDB taxonomy): Bacteria > Bacteroidota > Bacteroidia > Flavobacteriales > Flavobacteriaceae > Lutimonas. The sequence continues at coordinate 43,297 of JAAESS010000141.1, forward strand.
AAACCGATTCATGAAATGATCAAGTTTACCAAGGAAAATGGAGCAGACACCATAGAAGATAAAATCTAAATATCACCCCTGCTCTTTTTTACAGTAAGAGAAAATCCCTTTAAACTTGACGAAAGATTATATCCTATCGATTATGGTTCTCCCTGGAAGAATCAAACAAATATTAGTTTAGAAATACCTGAAGGATATTCAGTTGAGTCTAAGCCAATTGATATATTACTGAACCTACCAAACGAAATGGGTACTTATGCCCTAAAAACAACACTTCAAGAAAATAAAATTTTCGTCACTTCACAAACTAAATTGAACGTTCCGTTAATTGCTCCCAATTACTTAGAAACTGTGAAAGAACTCTATAAACGGGCCATTGAGAATCAGTTGGAGAAAATAGTTTTGGTACAACAAGGACCTTAAAATAGAAAATAGCGGCAATCGCCGCTATTTTTTTTATTGATCAGAAGTTTTAAAGGTGTAGGCATATCCTAAAGAAAATACAATACCTCCAATGTGACTTTCTCCAAAGACTTTATTTTTTTGGGTAGTTCGAGCACCCCATGAACCACGAAATCCAAGATAAACCTCATGCTTTTCTGCAAATTTTCTTATAATTCCAGTACCTGCATGAAAACCATAATTATAGGTATTCAATTCACTATTTGTATCTGTTTCCGCATCAAAAGACTGAGGAGGAACAGGAACCTTTAACGGACCCGAGGAAGGGTCGTTTGGGTCATAATTTGGATTAAATACAACCAAGGGATCTTTTCCCTCTGCATCAAGTGTGATTAAACTTGAACCACTTGTAATCTGTTTAGCATTCACCAGAAAACCAATGTATGGTCCTGCCTCGACATACCATCTCCAGGTATCACCCCAGCCTAGCTTACCTAAAACCGGAATTTCTATATAATTTAGTTCAGAGACATTTTTAAAATCTGCATACATCGGATTTGAATCAGTCACCGGATCCTTACCCTGAAGTGAAAGTACATAATTGAGTTGGTCAACAGAGCCAAATCCATCGAGAGCTGAAGTTGGTATGGGTTGCAAGCCTGTTCTGACGCCCCCTCTTTGGGTATACAATACTTCCATTTGGAGTGAAAATAACTCAGATACCGGGTATTCAACAAATACACCTATATCCACACCAGAGGTAGATTCATAACCTTCTGTGTAAATATTATCCGAATTATCAGTTATTCTACCAATACTATAACCTGCTTTACCTCCGATTTTTACCTGAGAAATTGAAACCTGACTGACAAGCAATAAAGCAATAAATAGTATTTTAAATGATATAGTTGATTTCATAAAAAATTGATTAAGATTTGATGTTAGACCTTATTTTAGGCTGATTTTCTTATTAATTGAAGATTAAATATAGAAAAATTAGAACTAATTGGGTAATTTCCTTATCAAAAAATTAGACAAAACATAAAAATCTGATCAACAATCGCAGTCCTTGTCGCAATTCCCATTTTTCTTTTTAGGCTTGAAAACAAACTTCTTTAGTAAAAATGCTATCGCAACTAAAAGGCCAATATAGACAAGAACTTCTTGAAGCATATTTATTAACTTAGTAAGTTAAAGGTGATAAAAGAGGCGATGTATGCGATCAGACCCATCCCAAAGAGTTGAATCATGGGCCATTTCCAGCTATTGGTTTCTCTTTTAACAATTGCCAATGTACTTGCACATTGCATCGCAAAGGCATAAAATATAAGCAGTGACATCCCTACAGGAATGTTGAAAAGTTTTTCGCCTGTTATTTCATTTACTTCTTCAGCCATACGCTGCTTAATGGTGGTGTTTTCTTCATCATCATTGCCAACACTGTAAATGGTTGCTAATGTTCCAACAAATACCTCTCTGGCTGCGAACGAGGAGATCAATGCAATACCGATCTTCCAATCATAACCCAAGGGTCGAATCGCAGGCTCTATAGCTTTACCCATAACACCAATATATGAATGCTCTAGTTTATAGGATGCCAAAGCTTCATTGTTATCAACGCTTAATCCAGATTCGATATTACTCTTATTAAAATTTTCTTCTGCGGCATCAAAAGCAGCAGGTCCGTTTGAAGCTAAAAACCAAAGAATAATCGAAATAGCGAGAATAATTTTACCCGCACCAAAAATAAATGCCTTTGTCTTTTCGACTACTGTATAAAAAACATTTTTTATTGAAGGAAGCTTATAATCCGGCATCTCGATCAGAAAGAAACTTTTACCCTCTACTTTCAATGTTTTATGAAGCACATAACCTGAGATCATCGCCATAAAAAATCCAAGAAGATACAATCCAAGCAGTGTCAAACCCTGCAGGCTAAAAACTCCAAGAACACGATCCTGAGGTATAATCAGCGCAATAATAATAGCATAAACCGGAAGTCTTGCCGAACAGGTTACAAACGGTACGACCATGATCGTAATGAGTCTTTCTTTCCAACTACTTATATTTCTTGCTGCCATTACAGCCGGAATTGCACAGGCAGTTCCTGATATCAATGGCACCACACTTTTTCCACTCATACCAAATCGACGCATGATCTTATCCATTAAAAAAACAACTCTACTCATATAGCCTGTTTCTTCAAGAATCGATACAAACAGGAATAAAATGGCAATTTGCGGGATAAAAATAACGATCCCTCCAATTCCTGGTATGATTCCCTGGCTGATCAAATCAGTCAACATACCTTCCGGAAGAATTTCCTGTGTCCTGGTACTTAAATGAGCAAAAAATGCATCGATATAGTCCATAGGAATGCTTGCCCAATCAAAAATCGACTGAAAGATCATCATAAGGATCACAGCAAATATGACATATCCAAAAATTTTATGGGTAAGCACCTTGTCCAATTTACTTCTCAGATCTCGTGCTTTTGATTTGTCGACCTTATAAGTCTTCTTTAGAATAGAATTGATTTGTTGGTAGCGATATATGGTTTCCTTATGCTGGTATTTCTTTAGTTTGGACTTGTCTTTTTTATAGGATCGGATCAAGGATACTTCCTTATCATCCAAGCCATTGTATTCATCCAATTGGGTAATATACAACCAGGCTTTGTATAGAGATAATTTTGGGAAACTTTGTTTTAATTCATCAAAATACGGTTTATCGATCTTTCCGGAAATATGTGCAAGTGCTGAAGTGTCTAAATCTTTATAATTTTCAATTACTTCTTTTAGCTTATCAATTCCTAGATTTTTTCGGGCACTAATCAGAACAACCTCACTTTTTAATTCAGTTTTAAGTTGTTCCAGATCGATCTCTACACCCTTTTTATCCAATTGATCTGCCATATTAATAGCAAGTATCGTTGGGATCTGCAGATCCTTAATTTGTGAATATAAAAGTAGATTCCTTTTTATGTTTTCTATATCTGCCACAACAACGATCACATCAGGAAAATCTTTATGTTCCTTGATTAATAAGGTTTGCAATACTATATTTTCATCTACGCTTGTTGGATTGATACTATAGGTTCCGGGTAGATCAATAACAGAAGCCTGACAGCCTTCAGATAAGGTAGCCTTTCCAACTTTTTTATCTACGGTGATACCGGGATAATTACCTACTTTCTGATTCAATCCTGTAAGTTGATTGAACAGAGAAGTCTTTCCGGTATTAGGATTACCAACTAAAGCAACTTTTATGGCTTTATGTTCAGACATGAATTATTCTTTGGTGATCAGAATTTGTGAAGCAGTTTCTGTTCTGATAGCGAGATGGCTGCCATTGACACGAATATAAAGAGGATCTTTTAGTGGCGCTTTTTGAATTAATTCAACCTGCTCCCCGGGCATACAACCCATTTCAAGAAGAGATAATGGAATCTTATCAAATGAGATTTCTTCAATAACACCCCTTTCACCTACCCTTAAATTTGCAATACTCGTACTCAATTTTTATTTAGATTAATTATAAATACTATGCGAAATTACGCAAAAATATTCGTTTAAAACTGATAATTATCACGAAACCCCAAAATAAAATAAGTCTTTTACACCTTTAATCATCCTCATGCTTTAGCACTTCAACATCCTTAATGATACGATCAATTTCTCTTGCATCGGTACCATCATAAAAACCTCTGATCTGCTTTTTTTTATCAACCAATATGAATTGCTCAGTGTGTATAAAATCCTGATCTCCTCCGTCGCCCTCATCCAAAACAGCAAAATATGATTTTCGAGCCAATTCATAAATGTGCGTTTTCTTACCTGTGGTGATTTCCCATTTATCATCTATTGCCTTGTTTTTATCTGCATAATCGCGAAGTACAGATACACTGTCCATATCCGGTGTCACTGAATGTGATAGAAACTTGATGTCTTTATCATTCTTGTAATACTCCTGGAGCTCTGACATGTTGATCGCCATAATCGGACAGATAGTTTGACACCTGGTAAAAAAGAAATCAGCGATATAAATTTTGTCTTCAAAGTTTGCTTCACTGATCGAATCACCATTTTGATTGACAAGATGAAAGTTTCCAATACGATGATCCCTGCTTACATTTTTAACAGCATCATCTACTAACCTTGGATTTACATCTACAGGATTGTATACTGGAAGCATTGTTTTTGGCTTCACAAGGAAATAAAGTATAGGCACAAAAATCAGGCTAAAGAAAAAAATAAATAGTAAAGTTGATTTTGACTTCTTAAAAAATTCTAATAAATACATAATTTGTATCTTTGACCTTCTTGAAAAATTGCTAACCGAGATACAAAAGTAAACTTTATGAAGGGTTTTTTACTCCATATATTGGTATTATTTTCTATTCATGTCTATGCCCAGCAATCGGCTGCACCAGACCTTGACTACCTGAATGAGATCGTTAAATCAGAGAGTAAAAATGCCGCTCATAAAATTGCTTTTAAAGCAAATCCTAATACAACAAACTACGATGTTAGTTATCACAGACTTTTGTGGGAAGTTGACCCGGCAAAAGCTGAAATTAAGGGTGAAGTAACAACCTATCTCACTGCTCTTACTGACTTAAACGAGATTGTTTTTGATTTGTCAGACAACATGAAAGTATCGCAAGTGATACAGAGAGGCCAAGGATTATCCTTTAGTCAAAACAATAAGGACGAACTTATCATTAGTCTCCCATCTACCCAGAAACAGAATGTACTTGATTCTCTCACCATCATTTACCAGGGAAATCCTGTGAGTTCAGGCTTTGGCTCTTTTGAGATCAGCACTCATGGTCCGGCAAGAGTTCCGGTGCTCTGGACCTTATCAGAACCGTATGGTGCAAAGGGTTGGTGGCCCTGTAAGCAGGACCTGATCGACAAAATTGACTCTATCGATATATATATCAAGCATCCTGAAAGGTACAAAGCGGCGTCCAATGGCCTATTGATCTCCGAAAACACAAATGCAGGTAAAACCTTAACCCATTGGCGTCATCAATTTCCCATTCCGGCCTATTTGATTGCAATCGCAGTAACAAATTACACCGTTTATAAAGACGATCCCAAAGGCTTGGAGTTTGACATTGTCAACTACGTGTATCCTGAAGGTTCTTCTAACACAAAAGAGCTGACAGCCATTACGCCGGATATTATGAAATTGTTTAATGAGCTGTTTGAAATGTATCCATTTGCCAAGGAAAAATATGGACATGCACAATTTGGCTGGGGTGGTGGCATGGAGCACACGACCATGACCTTTATGGGAGGATGGAGTCGAGGTCTGATAGCTCATGAATTGGCACACCAGTGGTTTGGCAATAAAATCACATGTGGAAGCTGGGAAGATATTTGGTTGAATGAAGGATTTGCCACTTATCTTGATGGACTGGTTCGTGAAAATTTTGATGGTGAGGCTTCTTTTTCACAATGGAAGAGGGCTGTAGTCAATAGTGTAACCTCTTCGCCTTCAGGCTCAACCTTTGTAACTGACACGACCTCAGTTTCCAGAATTTTTAGCAGTCGCTTGAGCTACAGAAAAGGCGCAATGATCCTTCATATGCTCCGATACAAATTAGGAGACGAATCATTTTTTAAGGGCATCCAGAACTATCTTGCAGATCCACAACTTGCATTTGCTTATGCAAAAACACCACAACTGCAAAAACATTTGGAAGAAGTAAGTGATACTTCTCTGGAAGAATTCTTTAAAGATTGGTTTTACGGTGAGGGATATCCTGAATACGAAGTGGTTTGGAATCAGGATTCTTCTGATCAGATCATACATTTTCAGGTGAACCAGGAACAATCCCATCCTTCTGTTTCATTTTTTGATATGCCCCTGCCCATTACTGTGAATGGAACTTTTGGTGAAAAAGAAAAATTGCGCCTTGAAGTTTCAGAAAACAATCAATTATTCGGCATACAATTAGATTTTAACGTAGCTTCAATCGAGATCGATCCTGATAGTCATTTGATTTCCAGAAATAATCAAGCTGTTCTCGGACTAGACGAAGAAACTTTAGATCAGACCGTTTCTATTTATCCAAATCCTGTTGAGGAAGAATTGACCATCTCCGTAAACGGAATTTTGACCATAAGGAAGGTTCGTATATATAATGTTCTTGGAGAAAAAATCTTAGAACAAACAAATTCTCCAAATCGTTTGGACCTCAGAAAACTTGATTTTGGTATCCATTTGGTCGTCATAGATACCGATCAGGGCAGTCTTCATAAGACAATTCTAAAAAAATAGCTCTTTTAACAACTATTTCGGAATCCTGATTTCTTAATATTGCGCATAAAGTGTACATTTGTCCACCTTAAATTTTTGAAATTTATCCATGGAAACCTATATAAAAATTACCCAGTTCTTGTTGAGTTTGTCTCTACTAATCGTTTTACACGAATTGGGGCACTTTATCCCAGCTAAATTATTCAAGACAAGAGTTGAAAAATTTTATCTTTTCTTCGATTATAAATTTTCTCTTTTTAAAAAGAAAATAGGTGATACAGTGTATGGAATTGGGTGGATTCCTCTAGGAGGATATGTCAAAATATCCGGAATGATCGATGAGAGCATGGACAAAGAACAAATGGCTCAACCGGCCAAGCCATGGGAATTCAGATCTAAACCGGCCTGGCAGCGTCTAATTATCATGCTTGGCGGAGTTACAGTGAATTTTATCCTTGGGATTTTCATCTATATCATGATGTTTAGTGCCTGGGGAGAGGATTATGTGGCTGCTGAGGATGTTAAGGAAGGGTTTTATGTAGTTGATCTGTTTGAAGAAATTGGATTCAGAGATGGTGATAAAATCAAAAAGATCAACGGGGAAGAACCCGTTAATGTTCTTAATGTGAATAGGTTTCTATTTTTACGAGATATTGCTACAATTGAAGTAGATCATACTGACGGTAATTCAGAGGTAATCGATCTGCCTGAAGATATTGGATTACAAATGTGGCAAACGGGTAATATGGATGCCTTTATCCCTCGAATTCTTGCTGTTCTTGACAGTGTCGTCCCCGAAACCCCTGCTTATGAGGCTGGATTAATGAAGGGTGATGTGATCAAAGAAGTAAATGATAAGCCTGTTTTATTTTGGGATGAATTTACATCGAAAGTAAAGAACAATCCTGAAAATTTGGAAATGAACATTACTGTTGAAAGAGATGGCCGTGCAGAATCATTTTTGATTATACCTGATGCTGAACAAACTATCGGTGTTTTTCCTAAAGGACCCTCAGATGATTTAATTACTTGGAGCCATAGAGATTATTCCTTTTCTGAAAGTATTGGACCTGGGTTTTCAAAGGCCTACTGGACCTTAAGAGATTATATGGCCCAGTTCAAATATGTGTTTACAGAAAAAGGAGCCACTCAGTTGGGTGGTTTTATTACCATAGGAAGTATTTTCCCTTCAACCTGGGACTGGAGATCATTCTGGAGTATTACGGCATTACTTTCAATTATGCTTGGTTTTATGAATTTATTGCCTATTCCGGCTTTAGATGGAGGCCATGTCGTATTTACACTTTATGAGATTATCAGTGGCAGAAAACCCAGCGATAAATTTCTTGAATATGCTCAGATAACAGGATTCATAATCCTAATTTCCTTATTGCTCTTTGCCAATGGAAATGACATCTATAAATGGCTAACCGGACAGATCTAACTTGTTGATAATTACTTTTTGCATCTATTTGTACATATTATTTGTAAGTAGCTGACTCTAAGTGCGTCTATTGTCAAAATGATCTGTATGAAACAGTTATTCCTGTTTTTGATTCTAATTGGCACTGTTTATTCGTGCAGTGGTGATTCCGTAGAAATTCCAGTAAGTAACACCACACCTCCGGTGGATAATCAAGGTTGGTTAATACCTGTTGGTGTCTGCCGATTTGTGCCCAAGTCAAATGGTCTGACTTTTGGTATGAACCTTTTTCTATAAAAAAATCCCCATGCAATGCATGAGGATTTTATATTTTCTAAAATCAAAATGATTAGTCCACAAGAATAATGATCTTGTTGTCACTCATTTCGATCGTACCGCTATTGATATTTAAAACCTTACTTCCATTATCGCCGTTTGAAAACTGATTTTCATAAGCTTCATCTAAAGTAAAATTTCCATTGATTCTAACTTTACCTTCTTGCAGCAATGATACAATTGGGGCGTGGTTGTTAAGAATCTGAAACTCACCTACAACACCAGGCACGGTAACAGTATCAACTTCGCCCTGAAATATACTTGCTTCAGGTGTTACAATTTCTAAAAACATAGTTTCTTATTTTATGCTTCGGTCATCATTTTTTCTCCAGCTTCGATCGCTTCCTCAATAGTTCCTCTCAAGTTAAAGGCAGCTTCAGGATATTTATCCAATTCACCGTCCATAATCATATTGAAACCTTTGATGGTATCCTTAATATCAACTAAAGATCCAGGGATACCTGTAAACTGTTCTGCTACGTGGAAAGGCTGAGATAAGAATCTTTGAACACGACGCGCTCTGTGAACGATCAGTTTATCTTCTTCACTCAATTCCTCCATACCAAGAATCGCAATGATATCTTGTAATTCTTTATATTTCTGCAAAGTTTCCTTCACTCTTTGGGCCGTATCATAATGCTCATCACCCAAAATCTCTCTACTAAGAATTCTCGATGTTGAATCTAATGGATCAACCGCAGGATAAATCCCTAATTCTGAAATCTTTCTTGAAAGTACAGTAGTTGCATCAAGGTGAGCAAAGGTTGTTGCCGGTGCAGGGTCAGTTAAATCATCCGCAGGAACATAAACTGCCTGTACAGATGTAATTGATCCGTTTCTTGTCGAAGTAATTCTCTCTTGCATCGCACCCATTTCAGTTGCCAATGTTGGTTGGTAACCTACCGCTGAAGGCATACGTCCTAAAAGGGCTGATACCTCAGAACCTGCTTGAGTAAATCTAAATATATTGTCGATAAAGAATAAAATGTCTTTACCTTGACCGTCTCCGGCTCCATCTCTAAAGTATTCTGCAATCGTCAATCCTGAAAGAGCAACACGTGCACGTGCTCCAGGAGGCTCATTCATTTGACCAAATACGAAAGTAAGTTTTGATTCTTTTAAAGCCGGCATATCGACTTTTTCAAGATCCCATCCGCCTTCTTCCATAGACTTCTCAAACTCATCTCCATATTTGATAATACCTGATTCAAGCATCTCTCTCAACAAGTCATTTCCTTCACGAGTTCTTTCACCTACTCCTGCAAATACAGATAAACCACCATGTCCTTTGGCGATATTGTTGATCAACTCCTGAATAAGAACCGTTTTACCTACTCCTGCTCCACCAAATAATCCAATTTTTCCACCTTTCGAATAAGGCTCGATCAAATCAATTACTTTGATACCGGTAAATAAAACTTCCGTTGAAGTTGACAGGTCTTCAAATTTTGGCGCTGACCTGTGAATTGGTAAACCATTGTCTCCGTCTTTTGGTAATGCCTTTAATCCATCAATTGGATCTCCATTCACGTTAAATAGTCTTCCGTAAATTTCTCCACCTACAGGAACTTTAATAGGATTTCCTGTTGAAACAACTTCAACACCTCTGCTTAATCCATCGGTAGAATCCATTGAGATACATCTTACCACATCTTCTCCAACATGTTGTTCTACCTCAAGAATCAATATTGAACCATCTTCTCTCGTGATTTCCAATGAATCATAAATCCTTGGAAGATCGTTCTCGGATGAAAATTCAACATCAACTACCGCTCCTAAAATTTGAGAAACTTTACCTGTGATCTTTGCCATTCTTTTAAAGTATTTATTAGTCTTTATTAACTTCTGATCTTACCCAGAACCAATTTAAATGCATTTTTTATTTGCGGTGCAAAGATATGTTTTTAATACAAAAATTAAACTTTTTTTTTATTATTTTTTTAAGGCCAGAATATACTCAGCAACAGCTAATTTAGCATCTTCTGAAAGGTAATCCTGAGGAGGCATTTCAGGATAATCGTCACGTAGGTTTTTAGGATCGTTGATATAGTCAACAATTCCTTGAGGATTGTCTTTATAGATCATCTGGATTATATTGGTCGGGACCCCGATCAACCGAATATCAAAAGCATGACAACCTGAACAGATTCCGTAATAAGTCATTTCTCCTAAATCTTTTTTACTGATGGCTCTTGCTTCAGCTGGCTCATCCAATAAAAAAGTTTTGGTATCAGCAGTACTGCTAATAGCGGGCGTACCAAAACTGCTCAAACCCCATGTTCTGTAACGCTCCTTGTCTCTAATACTGCTGCCTTCACCTCCACCAATTGCGAGAATATCAGGTCCGGTGGTAGATAACTGTGTCATCATGAGGGCTTTTAATTCTCCTACAGGATTATTACCATTGTTAATCATAAAATTATCCAGAATGCTTATCCTGTCTGGATTAGGCTCTGAATCAGGATCATTGGAAGCCTCAGCTCCACCATTGGCAAAATCGGTAATAATAATTCCTGCATTATCATTTCCTGAAATGATATTGTTTTCAATGATCACGTCATCAGCCGCCATCACAAGAATTCCTGTTCCGGGAGGAATTCCTGAAACAATTGATCCAGGTGCACCAAAATTCTCATGATTGTTTTTTGTGATGAAATTGTTTCTTATGATCACATCAAAAGTGGTTTTGATAGGCAGGCCTGGCGTAATAAAAGCCAAAACCCCTGCTGTATTGTCATATGCCAGGTAGTTCTATACAAGACAGTGTCTAGAATTGTCGATGTCTATACCGGCTACATTTCCAAA
>JAAESS010000142.1 GCA_024229195.1 Flavobacteriales bacterium
TGTCATTGTAAGCACTGCTAATATATATAGTATGTCAGACCAAACAGAAACCAAGGATTTAAATACGGTAAACAGTAAGATGCTAAAAATAAATATTGCAGCACCTTTTGAAATTACAGAGAGATAAGAGGTGACATTTGTTGGGGCTCCTTCATATACATCAGCAGTCCAAAAGTGGAATGGCACCAAGGAAATTTTAAATGCTAAACCAGAGATAAACATGATAAATGCCAAAATTGTTACTGGAGCACTCATATCTACAGCTAATAAATCAGCAAAATAAAGTGAGCCAAATTGCCCGTACATTAAAGAAACTCCAAACAGCATTACAGCTGATGAAAATGCAGCAGACATAATTAGTTTTAGTGCAGATTCAGATGATTTGGCATCATCTGTATTGTAAGCAACAAGTGCGGCCATTGGAATTGTTGCAAGCTCCAATCCCAAATAGAACATCAAGAAATCACCTGATGAAATCATGAAATTCATTCCAATTAAAGTACTAAAAAGAAGAATGAAGAACTCTGAGATTCTTGCTTTGTTTTCCTCTTTCAGCAGCCAAGTACTAGCTTGTAATAAAATGATAAATACACCAATATTCAATATGTTTTTCATCAGAATAATTAATACTGAGTTTTGATACATCCCTCCAAAAATCTCACCTGAAACATTTCCAAAGAAACCATATATAGTATGCAATCCAAAAAGACCAACTGCAAAAGGAATGATTTTTTTCTTGTTATCAATTGCAATTTCAGCAA
>JAAESS010000143.1 GCA_024229195.1 Flavobacteriales bacterium
TCAACAGGGATCTTCTTATTGATTTGATGAAGAATCCTGACACCAATGACTTTGGAAAGCAAATTATTCCACAGGCATTGAGTACGCACAAAATAGGAAGTTATCAATACGAGGGTTACTGGACAGATATTGGTAATATAGATTCTTTCTTTGAGGCCAATCTTGGCTTAACTGATGATATCCCTTCATTTGATTTGTATGATCGCGATAAAAGAATATATACCCGTGCCAGAATGTTACCCACTTCAAAAATTTCTGGAACAACTTTAAACAAAAGTGTTATTGGTGAAGGTTGTATTGTTCATGCAGCTAAGATCGACAGATCTGTTATCGGAATTCGCTCAAGAATTGGAAGTGAATCTACAGTGATCAATACCTATATGATGGGTAGTGATTATTATGAAACCTTAGATGAAATCAATAGAAATAAAACATCGATTTTGATGGGTATTGGTGAGCGTTGTTTTATAAAAAATACGATCATTGATAAAAATTGCCGTATTGGTGATGATGTCAGAATAAATGGAGGAACCCATCTAAAAGACAAAGAGACTGATACGTATTGCGTTAAGGATGGTATCGTTGTGATCAAAAAAGGAGCAGTTATCCCTAAAGGATATGTTATTTAAGAATTAATTTTTTGAGCATGCAAAAGCAACAAAGAGTGGTTATTGATCATGTTTCGCCAGAGATCAACGGAGGAGAATTTTCAATAAAAAGAGTTGTAGGACAAGTGGTGAATGTTTCAGCCGATGTGCTGGCAGACGGTCATGATGTGATTGCTGCATCTATCTTATACAAACACCAGGGGGAAAAGAAATGGCAAGAATCAAGAATGTCACCTGGTCAAAATGATGATTGGTTTGGTTCTTTTAAAGTTAAAAAGCAAGGCCAATATTCATATAAAATAGAATCCTGGGTGGATTATGCACTGAATTGGCAATATGGTATTGGTCGTAAAATAGCCGACGGGCAACACGTCAATTCAGAATTGGCTGAAGGTGTTCTTTATGTTGAAGAGGTCATGAAAAAGGCCAGTTCTTCTGAAAAAACTTATTTGAAGCAATTGCTGGGTTTATTTGGTAATGAAGCAAAATATCAGGAGGCAGTAAGCCAGGCAGTCTCTGAATCCCTAAAGTCAATATTCGAAAAATATCCTCAAAAATATTTAGCCAATACCTCAAAAGAGCTTGGTGTTTATGTAGATAGAAAAAAAGCATTGTTTAGTACCTGGTATGAATTTTTCCCGAGATCATCCTCAGAAAAAGAAGGTAAGCACGGAACTTTTAAGGAGTGTATTCCTTTATTGAATCGAGTAGCAGATATGGGATTTGATACTTTGTATTTTCCGCCGGTTCATCCGATAGGAGAGGTTAATAGAAAAGGGAAAAATAATACAACAACGACTCAAAAAGGAGATGTGGGATCATGCTGGGGCATCGGATCTAAATCAGGCGGACATAAAGATATTCATCCTGATCTGGGAACCTTAGATGATTTCAAAGAGCTGATTCAAAAAGCCAAAGAGCTCAATATTGAAATAGCCATGGATTATGCCTTGCAGGCAGCTCCAGATCATCCTTGGGTCAATGAGCATTCTTCCTGGTTCAAATGGAGGCCGGATGGAACTGTGCAATACGCAGAAAATCCACCAAAAAAATACCAGGATATACTACCCATATATTTCGAATCAGCGGATTTTAAGGGTCTTTGGAAGGAGTGTCTCGATATTCTGTATTTCTGGATAGATTGTGGTGTCAAGATATTCAGGGTTGATAATCCACATACCAAACCCTTTTATTTTTGGAATTGGATAATCGAGGAGGTAAAGAAAAA
>JAAESS010000144.1 GCA_024229195.1 Flavobacteriales bacterium
ACGATCCCTATTATGTTCCAATAAACGAAATTCTAGAACTATGGGAATTTACCTGTCATATTAACCTAAGTGAATACGATGAAGGTGATATCAATACGGAAAGTGTTGCTCAGATGCTGACCAATATTGGAGTGCAGCTCGAATCAATTAGGAAGAAGGTGAGTTAGGCACCCGAGGTGATCGGAGGTGAGGTGATCGGAACCGATCACCTCACCTCCGATCACCTCAGTCAATTTTTAAAAATCAACATATGTTTCAGCAAGTTGCTTATTGATAATTCCATTACGTCTTAGATTTGCATAATCTCGCGCAGAAGAATATTCCCAGTCAGTATCTTTTTTAACCAAACCTGCTTTTACCGGATTGTGGTGAATATAATTAAAACATACCTGAGCATATTGATTTTCAGGTAACATATTTGATATTGCAATTTTTGATTTCCAGAAGTTTTGCTGCAGCCCCTTAAAAGAGTTTATCGCACTTGCCTTAGACCTTTTTCTAAACAAGGATCCAGTGAACTCATTTTCAGCATTAATTATCCTGGTATAGGATCGCAGCAAAATACCTATGGAATCATTCAACACTCTCTTTTTATAAAAAACACCTTCTTTTATTTTACTTTCTTCTATAAGTTTCCCGTATTTTTCCTCATAATATAGTTCAACTTCATTTACAAGTAGCATAATATGAAAGTGATTTGGCATAAGGCACCACGCCAAAATATCTCCATAGGGACTAATGAAATCAGTAATTTTATATTTGAATAATTGATAATTTTTTCTCTCAAAAAATATTTTTTTTCGATTATTACCTTGATTGTAAATATGATAAATTCTGTTTTTTTCAAAATTCATAAGAGTCTTATTTAGAAGTTGATGCTTTATGATTCATAGAAGTTAACTTCAAATTTTACAACCTTCAGTTTGAATTTTCCGTTACTTCTCATCACCTCACCTCCGATCACCTCGCAACTCACACCCTCACTTCCCATGCCCTCGCATTTTGCCCTCGCGTTTCTCAAGATTCCTAAATAGCTCATTATATCTGTAATTCATTATTTCATTCACTCATTATTTCATTTCTTTGTAAAAACTATGAAAATTAGATTCTCACTCATATTCTGCCTTATTTTTCAAATAACTTCAGCGCAAGTTGGAGGTGAAAGGATCTATAATTTCTTGAATATTCCTACATCCGCACCTCAGGCTGCATTGGGAGGAGAAACACTTACTTTAAATGATGATGTGAACCAGCCTCTATGGAATCCTTCCTCGATCAGCAAGTTTATGGATAATCAGGTATCTGTTAATTACGTGAACTATCTGACAGATATAAACATGGGGTCTGCTACATTTGCCCATACTATCAATCGCCGATTCGGAACTTTACATACCGGAATACAATATATTAATTATGGAGAGTTTATAGGGGCAGATGAAGATGGAACAGAAACAGGAGATTTTGGAGCCCGCGATCTGGCCTTTTCTGTTGGTTATGCTTATAATTTTCCTTGGTCTGATTTTTATGCAGGTGTAAATCTAAAGTTTCTGAGTTCTAAAATAGAAAATTATACCTCACAGGGAGCTGCCATGGATTTTGGAATCTTATATTATTCTGATTTAAGACCTTATTCATTTACAGCAGTCATCAGAAATATTGGATATCAGTTTTCACCTTATGATGAGAAAAGGGAAGAAATTGCCTATGACATTGCAGTTGGTGCTTCCTATGAGTTATCCGATGTACCTTTAAAATGGCACTTGACCATCAATAGTTTGCAACAATGGAATATTGCTGTTGCCAACCCATCTAATGATGAGACAGATCTTGACGGGAACACAAGTTCAGAGGATATCAATGTTTTTCAAAATGCTATTCGGCATTTTGTGATAGGTGCAGAATTTTTTCCAAGAAAGAAATTTAATTTAAGATTAGGATATAATTTTAGAAGGGCCGCAGAGCTAAAGCTTTCAGAAACAAGAACCTTTGCAGGAGTCTCGGCAGGGTTTGGATTAAAATTGGGTAAGCTAAAATTAGATTATGCCTTTACAAAATACCATCCGGTGGATAATTCAAGTACCTTTACACTATATATCGATTTAACAAGAAAAGGATTTTAAAATGAGTAAGAACAAAAAAATCATCATTGCCATAGATGGTTACTCATCAACAGGAAAAAGCACATTGGCCAAGCATTTGGCTAAAGAAGTAGGCTATGTTTATGTAGATACCGGAGCTATGTATCGTGCAGTAGCTTATTATTCAATGACACAAGGATTGATAGATAAAGAACACTTTAACAAAGAGGGATTGATCGCTGATTTGGATAAAATCGATCTTAGCTTTGAATTTAATGCTGCACTTGGTTATGCTGAGATGTTCCTTAACGGGAAGAATGTGGAGTCGTTTATCAGGTCTATTGAAGTGTCAAATATGGTAAGCAAGGTTGCCAGTATCTCGGAAGTAAGAGAAAAGCTTGTAGAACAACAGCAAAAAATGGCATTGCACAAAGGAATTGTCATGGATGGACGAGATATAGGTACAGTTGTGTTTCCTCAGGCTGAACTCAAATTATTTATGACTGCCTCAGCTGAAAAACGGGCTCATAGGAGGTATAAAGAAATGATAGATAATGGTGTTAGGATTGAATACAATACGGTATTGGATAATGTAACCTCAAGAGATTATCTGGATACAACACGAGCTGATTCACCTTTAGTTAAAGCTGATGATGCGATAGAAATAGATAATAGTGACATGACCGTTGAACAGACTTATATTACGGCGATGAACTATGTCAATAAAAAACTTAGTGAATAGAAAGCTATTTGAAAAGCATAAATACTGCTAGAATAACTCACCAAATAGAAAGGTTTTTTATGATCCGATTTTCACATTAAAACCTATGGGATATTCAAATACTTATGTGTCTGAAGAGAGATTTTCCATTTGGGATGTTCCATCACATAATCAACGATTATCGGAGTCATCTTTTCGCGATTGCTCCATTCTGGCTGTAAAAATAATTCACAATCTGATCCTACTTTAGAGGCTTGTTCTTCGGCAAATTTAAAATCATGCTTGTTATAAACGATCACTTTAAGTTCATGGGCCGATTGATGAACTTCATCAAGAGGAAGCTTGTTTTTTTTCGGTGACAAACAAATCCAGTCATATTGTCCGGTAAGGGCATAGGCTCCTGAAGTTTCAATATGAACTTTTATATTTTTATCCCTTAACTGTTGAGTAATATAATCCATATTCCACATTAGAGGTTCACCTCCGGTGATCACAACCGTATTGGCATATTTTCTTGCTTTTTCAACAATTTGATCGGTCATGGTTGGAGGATGTAAATCCGAATTCCAACTCTCTTTAACATCACACCAGTGACAACCCACATCACAACCACCAACACGAATAAAATAAGCCGCCTTTCCAGTATGAAACCCTTCTCCTTGAATCGTATAAAACTCTTCCATAAGCGGAAGCATTTCACCTTTTTGGATCAATATTTCGGTTTGTTTTAACATGGCGCAAATATAACCAGTAAATTCTGAAAAGTAGTTATGATTTTTAAAAGGAATTTAATCCTATTTGAGATGGTAATTGAACCCGACAAGAATTATACAATGTCTAAAAGATTGATTTTTAATTATTGTTGAAAAGGGTTATTTTTAACAAAAATCAAATGTATGGCTAATAGAAATGATTTTGTTAATCTGATTGCGAAGGGTTATCAATCAAAAGGAGAATCTATCACTCTGGGAGCAGCCATGTTAGGAGATGAAACTCTAACAGGCTCTCTTGTGAATATCCCATTAAAAACAATAAATCGTCACGGACTTATTTCAGGTGCAACCGGAACAGGAAAGACGAAAACATTACAGGTTTTTGCAGAAAATCTTTCAGAAAAGGGAATACCCGTTTTATTAATGGATTTAAAGGGCGATTTGAGTGGTTTAGCGAAAGCCAGTCCTGGCCACCCAAAAATCGATGAACGACATGAAAAGATTGGTTTTCCTTTTGAAGCCAAAGAATTTCCGATTGAAATTTTAACAATATCTGAACAGGATGGAACAAGATTAAGAGCAACAGTGTCAGAATTTGGGCCTGTTCTTTTATCCAGAATATTAGGTCTTTCAGAAGTGCAAGAAGGAATTTTAGCCATATTATTTCAGTATTGTGATGACAATCAGTTGGGATTATTGGATCTAAAGGATCTTAAAAAAGTATTGCAGTATGCAACACAGGAAGGTAAGAAAGAAATTGAATCAACCTATGGAAGAATATCCACAGCTTCGACAGGATCTATATTGAGAAAAATTGTAGGGCTTGAGCAACAGGGAGCCGATATGTTTTTTGGTGAACGCTCCTTTGATGTTAAAGACCTTTGTAGATTGTCAGATGACGGTCGTGGCATTATATCTGTATTGAGATTGACCGATGTGCAAGACAAACCCAAAATGTTCAGCACATTTATGCTGCAGCTTTTAGCGGAAGTGTATAATTCATTTCCGGAATTAGGAGATAGTGACCGCCCCGAACTTGTTTTGTTTATTGACGAAGCTCATCTGGTATTCGAAAATGCCTCCAAATCATTATTGGATCAACTGGAGAGTATTGTGAAACTCATTCGCTCTAAAGGAATAGGGGTTTATTTTGTAACTCAGAACCCGAAGGATATACCATCAGATGTGTTATCGCAACTAGGTTTAAAAATTCAGCATGCTTTAAGGGCATTTACGGCAAAAGATCGAAAGGCTATAAAATTGGCAGCAGAGAATTATCCGGATTCTGACTTTTATGATACAGCAAAAGTACTGACTGAATTAGGAATAGGAGAAGCATTGGTGTCTGCACTAAACGAAAAAGGTAAGCCGACCCCTTTGGCTAAAACCATGCTTAGAGCTCCGATGAGTCGGATGGATGTGCTGTCTGATCCAGAGTTGAAAGAGCTTATTGAAACATCAAAAATTGCCAGAAGATATAATGAAGTAATTGATAGTGAGAGCGCTTATGAAATTTTAAATAAAAAAATTGTCAGTGCTCAGAAAATAGAGAAAGAAGCCAAAAGTAAATCCAGTTCCTCAAAAAGCTCAAGACGAACTGCAATGAATCCTGTCATAAAGGTTGTCACTAGCGCAACATTTATAAGAGGTGTTTTTGGTATTTTAAACAAAGTATTTAAGAAATAAAATTTGTAAATCGTATTGATACTAAAATTTGTAGAATTTGAAATGTGTCTCTATATTGCATACTAAGAAAAAAAAATTTATTAAAATGAAAAAAGTTATTGGGTTCTTGTTCTTATCGATATTATTGATTCAATGTGGTCAAGATAAAGATACACTCATCGTAAAAAGTCAATTGGGAAAAATTGATAAAAACACAAGTATTGAGGAACTTGATAAGATCTTTAAGAATGATTCGGTCGAAAAATTTACTGCTTCAGGAGACCTATTGCGCGAATACAGAGTTTTTGATGTTGATGGAAAGCCTTCCTTGATTTTTTTGCCTAAGTTTCAAAACGATTCGATCAACGGATTGGAATTGGTAAAAATCTATGCAGGACAATATACAACAGAGAAGGGTATTTCTACCGGTTCTACTTTTAAGGATATTGTTGATAATTATTCCATCGATAAAATTGAACCATCGTTTAGCGCTGCTATTTTATTTATCGATGAACTCAATGCAACTATATCATTGAATAAACAAGATTTAAACTTGGACGAATTTGATATGAGAAAGATCAATCAGGGTCAGATTCCGGATGAAGCTAGTATTAAAAACATAAGTTTGTGGTTTGATTAAGGAATCACAATCTTATTGATTTTATTGGTATGAAAACAGACAGGTACAAAGTAAAGAGAATTCCAAAAGATGGAGGCTCTTCGGGTCATTTCCGATCATATTCTTAAGGAGCGCTGGGTAGATTAAGACAGCCTAATATAAAAGAACTGAACGTTACCAAGGTACTTAAATTTTCAATCAGCGAGGGATCTACCAAAATCAGAAATGAGGGTGTAGGAGATGATAAGGTTGACTATGATCTTGATATTTGGGCAGGCCTTTTGCCAATTGAACGAATCTACGGAAAACTTATTTCAGATCCTTTATTAAAGAATAATATAAGTATCTCTAAAAGTGTTTTAAACTTAAAAGATGAAAAATTATAAAGTACAGCGAGCGCCTTTTGTTGTTCCTACTGATGATGGTAAACTCGTTGAGGAACATTTTGGACTAGCCAGTATTGAGGCAGACTTAAGTTTGGCTCATATGATTGCTCCTCCCAGATGGAGTGAACCCTTTCAAACCCCTGAATTTGATGAGTTTACCTATATTGTCAAAGGAAAGAAAAAGTTTGTTATTGGTGATGATGAGATTATTTTGGAAGCAGGACAATCGATTAAAATTTCTCAAGGGACCAGAGTGCAATACTCGAATCCATTTGAAGAATCATGCGAGTATATAGCGATTTGCAGACCTCCATTTGAATTAGACCTTGCCCATAGGGAAGCGCTTTAATTTTTCTTTGATCAATCAATGATAACTTTGCAAGTGAAGGTTTAAAATATCACCACCTTGCTGTTCATGACTACTTGGAAACATCTCTTTGCTCACAAGCTTGTAAAGTATTTTTTAATAGCATTGCGATGGTCATTGGTCCAACGCCTCCAGGTACGGGTGTTATAAAAGATGCTTTTTTAGATACACTTTCAAAATCAACATCCCCTGCCAAACGATACCCTCTTTTTTTAGACTCATCCTTCACGCGAGTAATCCCGACATCAATAATAGTGGCGCCTTCTTTGACCATATCTCCAGTCAAAAATTCAGCTATCCCCAGTGCAGCAACAACTATGTCTGCTTCTCTGGTAATTGAAGATAGGTCTTTAGTGCGGCTGTGAGCAATAGTTACTGTTGCGTTCCCAACTTTTCGTTTCTGGCTCAGTAATATGCTCATGGGTCTGCCAACAATATGGCTCCTACCGATTACAACTACATTTTTTCCTGAAGTTTCCACTTCATATCTTTCTAGTAATTCCATTATACCGCAGGGGGTAGCAGGTAAAAAAGAAGGAAGATCAAGGGCCATTTTACCCACATTTACAGGATGAAAACCATCAACATCTTTATCAGGATCAACTGCCATTAGAACTTTTTGTTCATCAATCTGTTTGGGTAAAGGAAGTTGAACAATAAACCCATCGATATCCTTATCATTGTTCAAATCCTGAATCTCGTGGAGTAATTGTTCCTCAGTAGTATCTTCAGGAAGATCGATAAGGGTAGAATTAAATCCTACTTTTTGACAAGACTTTACTTTACTATTCACATAGGTCATACTGGCACCATCCGTTCCTACTATAATTGCTGCCAGATGAGGTGTTTTTAAACCTGCTTCTTTGCGCTTAGTAACAGCTATTGCGATTTCATCTTTTATAGTATCAGAGGTTTTTTTACCGTCTAGTATGATCATGTTATGATTGATTAAAATTTCTAAGCTTTTGAATTTTTGAAGCAGGAAGCTTATTGCATTCCCTTCATCATTTGCATCATTTTTTTACCGCCACCGCCTTGCATCATTTTCATCATTTTACTCATTTGATTGAATTGCTTCATCAATTGATTGACTTCCTGTACATTGGTGCCGGATCCTTTTGCGATTCTTTTTTTTCTGCTCGCATTAATAATAGTTGGTGTACTTCTTTCTGAAGGTGTCATCGAGTGGATAATTGCCTCGATACCTTTGAAGGCATCGTCATCAATATCAACATCTTTCATCATTTTTCCAGCACCGGGAATCATACCAACGAGGTCTTTCATATTTCCCATTTTTTTGATCTGTTGGATCTGTTTCAGGAAATCATCAAATCCAAATTGATTTTTTGCAATTTTCTTCTGGATTCTTCTTGCCTCTTCTTCATCATATTGTTCTTGAGCTCTTTCAACAAGTGAAACAACGTCACCCATTCCAAGAATTCGTTCAGCCATTCGATCAGGATGGAAAACATCAATTGCTTCCATTTTTTCTCCGGTCCCGATAAACTTGATAGGTTTATTCACAACAGATTTGATAGAGAGAGCAGCTCCACCTCGAGTATCACCATCTAACTTGGTTAATATGACTCCGTCGAAGTTAAGCACATCATTAAACGACTTGGCAGTATTCACAGCATCCTGACCAGTCATAGAATCTACCACAAAAAGTGTTTCCTGAGGCTCTACCGCCTTGTGAATATTAGAGATTTCATTCATCATCTCCTCATCTACGGCCAAACGACCTGCTGTATCAATGATGACTACATTTTTAGAATTGGCTTTGGCATGCTTGACAGCGTTTTGCGCAATCTCTACAGGGTTCATGTTGCCTTCTTCGGCATAAACTTCAACACCAACCTGTTCTCCAACAACCTTTAACTGATTGATGGCAGCAGGACGGTATACATCACAGCCCACCAATAAGACGTTTTTGGTCTTTTTATTTTTTAGGAAGTTAGCTAGTTTACCTGAAAAAGTTGTTTTACCTGAACCTTGAAGTCCAGACATCAGGATAATAGTTGGTGATCCCTTAAGATTTACACCTACTGACTCTCCGCCCATTAACTCGGTAAGTTCGTCTTTGACGATCTTTACCATTAATTGACTTGGGTTAAGAGTGGTTAACACATCCTGGCCAATCGCTTTTTCTTTTATCGTATTAGTAAAGTTTTTTGCGATCTTAAAGTTGACATCGGCATCTAATAAAGCCCTTCGAACTTCTTTTAAAGTCTCCGCTACATTGATCTCAGTTATACTTCCGTGTCCTTTAAGAACATGAAACGCCTTATCTAATTTGTCACTTAAATTATTGAACATAAATTCTTTTCCTATTTATATAAAATGCTGTTAATTACAGCTGGCAAAGATAGGAAATTACAAATAAGATTTTGTTAAGATGTGCAGGGATAATTTATTAACTCTTTGATTTTTCAAATCGGATAGAGGTAGTATTGACACAATAACGTTTTCCAGTCGTGTCAGCCGGTCCATCATCAAAAATGTGTCCAAGATGTCCGTCACAATTTGTACAAATGATTTCGGTTCTCATCATACCGTGACTTTTATCTATAACATATTCAACAGATCCATCTATGGCATCGTCAAATGAAGGCCATCCACAATGTGATTCATACTTTGTATTAGATTCAAAAAGCTGCGCATCACAGGCGGCACAATGATAAGTTCCTTTTTCGAAGTGTTTTGTATAACCTCCATCACCGGGGCGATCGGTTCCTTTTTCTCTTAAAACATAATATTGTTGTGGACTTAAAATCTCTTTCCACTCTTTGTCTGTTTTCGTAACTTTTTTATTCATGGTTGTATTTTCTTGGGCTGTAATTAATACACTTGATAAAATCAATACTAATATCGCTAGTTTTTTCATTTGATGTAATCTATAATTCTTTGAATAACAAAACTGTTTTTAAATATTTTGTGATGACCCAATCCGTTTGTCATGAGTAATTCACCATTCTCTAAACTATGACGTATAGATACGGCACTACTTACATTTACAAATTTATCTTCGCTGTCATGAATCACCAAAGTTGGAATATTTATTTTCGCAGCCTTGTGTTCAGAACTCAGACTATCCAATTTCGCATTGTATTTTTGGTCAAACAGATCTTCCATTTTCTCTGCAATGACAGGTTTTAACTTCAATTTACTTACTGAATACTTAAATATTTCAGGAATTGAATTGTCAGCCCCAATGGTAACCAACTTATCTATCTTTAATCCGTCGGCTACTGCATTAATCAAAGACATTCCTCCAAAAGAATGTCCGATGGCTGCATCAAAAGGCCCGTATTTTTTATTGATCTCGCGTATCGTTTCTTGAAATTCCATCATATTCGTGCGCTTACCAGAAGACAGGCCGTGCGCAGGTGCATCAAAACTGATCACCATCATTCTATTTTCAAGAACTTTATCTGCAATTTGAAATAGTTGTGTTCCTCTACCTGCCCAGCCATGAACTATTAATACTTTTCTTTTGGAATAGCCATAAATATACATTTGTACGTCTGATTTACAACCAGTAATATGTATGGTTTCTTTCTTGGCACTATTTCTCATTGCAAGTTCTCTATTAGGAGCAGCTATTTTTATGGGAGTTGAGAATACCTTTCCTGCAAATAAAGCAGCCAAGTCTTTAGAGAAGAATTGAAGGATTCTCCCCATAGTGATCACAGATCTTGGAATTTCAAAAGAATTATTATTTATTGGTGTCGGTTTTTTTTCGGACAATTCGATTATTTTAGAGATTACTCATAAACTTTCAGTCAACACAGAAGACTTTTTATTTCTTCAGGACCAAAAGAGAAGATTTTTTTGTTTCACAAATCTAACAAATTATCATGGAAATTATTTCCGATCAATAACGGATTTCCTTATCCCATAAAAGATAAAAAATTGTACATTGTCTTTCGAAAATTTTAAACGACCAACCTATGCTCCAAAAAGGAGACAAAAAACTGACCCATAGTTGGGCATTTTACGATTGGGCCAATTCTGTATATTCACTTGTCATCAGTACAGCTGTATTTCCGATTTACTATGAAACTGTCACTCAAACTGAAAGTGGAATGGTCAATTTTCTGGGAATGGAGTTTAACAATACAGCATTATATACTTACGCCCTGTCTTTTTCATTTTTAATCGTGGCTTTTATTTCTCCATTACTATCAGGAATTGCTGATTATGTTGGTAATAAGAAATCATATATGCAGTTTTTCTGTTATTTAGGCTCAATAAGCGTTATCAGTTTGTTTTTTTTTAAGGGGGTTGATACGCTTTGGGTAGGAATTGTTTTTTCTGTTTTGGCCAGTATTGGATTTTGGGGAAGTCTTGTCTTTTATAATGCCTATTTACCTAAGGTTGCCTGTAGTGATCAACAAGATCAAGTAAGTGCTTTGGGTTTTATTTATGGTTATATCGGGTCTGTGATTCTTTTGATTTTTAACTTGACCATGGTCATGAAACCGGGGTGGTATGGGATAACGGATCCGGGATTGGCACCACGCATCTCTTTTTTGACCGTTGGTGTTTGGTGGATTGGTTTTGCACAGGTTACATTTAGAAAACTTCCTGATGAAACAAATCTTCAAAGGCAAAAGAGAAATTATTTTTTTAAAGGATATGAGGAATTAAAAAAAGTGGTGAATGAACTAAAGGATCAACCAATTTTATTAAATTTTTTGACATCATTTTTTCTTTATAGTGTGGGAGTACAATCTATAATTCTTCTCGCTACAATTTATGGAAAAACAGAAATAGGATTATCAACCAGTAGTTTGATTTTGACTATTATAGTGATTCAACTATTGGGAATCGCCGGGGCTTATTTGTTTTCAAACCTTTCAAAAAAGATCGGTAATATATCCACTTTAAAAATAACGATTGTGATTTGGACGCTCGCTAGCTTAAGTGCCTATTTACTTGAAAAAGATGATCCCAATGTTCAACTGAAATTTTATGTGATCAGTGGCTTCATCGGTTTGGTACTGGGAGCGATTCAAACCTTATCGCGCTCCACGTATTCAAAGCTCCTGCCAGAAAACACAATTGACCCTACAACATATTTTAGTTTTTTTGATGTAACAGAAAAAGTAGCTATTGTCTGGGGAACATTTATTTTCGGTCTTGCCATTTCTGTAACGGATTCAATGAGGTTATCTATACTATTACTATGTATATTTTTCGTGGCTAGTTTTGTGGTACTTAGTTTTATGAAAAAGACAAAATATGTTCGTTAATGAGCACTTCAAATAGTTTTGATTTTATCTTGATTGGGGGAGGAATAGTCGGTACAGCTACGGCCTATAAATTAAGTCTAAAATACCCCAATAAATCAATTGCAATTGTCGAAAAGGAGCCAACACTCGCAAGCCATCAAACCGGCAGAAATTCAGGTGTTATTCACTCTGGTATTTATTATAAACCAGGATCCTTAAAAGCAGAAAATTGTCGAATTGGCCGCGAACAGCTCGTTGAGTTTTCAAAAAAATACAATATTGCTCATCGTATATGCGGTAAAATGATCGTTGCTACGAATGAGTTTGAGGCTCAAGTTTTGGATCAGATTTTCGAAAATGGACGTAAGAATAAAACGCCTGGAATAAAATATATAAACGCGGATGAAATTCAGGAAATTGAACCTTTTATCAGAGGAGTAAAAGCTGTTTGGGTGCCTAGCGCCGGGATTATTGATTATGTTGAGGTCGTTGAAAAATTTAGTCAACTTGTACTTAACTCAAATGATAATAACAGACTTTTTCTTGATGAAAAGGTAATTGATCTCAATAGATCAAACAATCATATTTATGTTGTCACCAATAAGCAAACGATCAAGGCCAGAAAGGTAATTGTTTGTGCCGGGATTTTTTCAGATCGCTTGGCCAAACTTGATAATGTCAATCTTGATATGCAGATTGTTGGGTTTAGGGGTGATTATTATGAATTACTTGAGCATGCCAAGCATAAAGTGAATCATTTGGTTTATCCGGTTCCGGATCCTAAATATCCTTTTTTGGGAGTGCATTATACACCAATGACAGGAGGAGAGGTTG
This sequence comes from Flavobacteriales bacterium, assembly GCA_024229195.1. Classification (GTDB taxonomy): domain Bacteria; phylum Bacteroidota; class Bacteroidia; order Flavobacteriales; family Flavobacteriaceae; genus Lutimonas. The sequence goes on from JAAESS010000144.1 coordinate 12,618, forward strand.
AATGCGGGCCAAATGCGGTTTTTACATTTAAGAGAGAAGGATATGCCAAAACAAGTTTTAATCTGAGAGACAGTTTGGAAGCGCTTTCTTACAGAGGAACATTAAGACTTTTTGCAAAAAACTGGAAAAAAGGAATTGAAGAATACAGGAGGGCTTTTTCTAAAAGACTTTTTGTGAAAGAATTGAAGCGAATGATGCCATCGATCTCAGAATCTGATGTTATTGCAACTCGTTCAGGTGTAAGGGCTCAGGCGGTTGGAGTTCAAGGACAAATGATTGATGATTTTAAGATTGTAAGAAATAATGGGCTTACACATGTGATCAACGCACCATCTCCTGCAGCTACTGCATGTATGGCAATTGCCGATGAAATAATAAAAGATCTGGGATAAAACAATTTTTACATCCCAGATATTTTAGCAAAAAAAGCATTTTATTTTTGAAGGTGTACATCCATTTGTGGAAATGGAATGCTGATACCTTCCGCATTAAATGCATTGTAAGTTTTTTCATTCATGTCAAAAAACACATCCCAGTAATCTTCACCTTTTACCCAAACTCTTGCAGTTAGGTTTACAGAACTGTCTGCCATTTCTGACAAACCGACAAAATAGGCTGGATCTGTTAAAATTCGTTTGTCTTCTTTGAATAATTGAAATAGAATTTTACGTGCCTTGTCTACATTGTCTCCGTAGGCGATCCCAAAGGTAAAATCAACCCTTCTGGTGGTTTCGGTTGAATAATTCACCATAGATCCGGTTGATAAGGGTCCGTTTGGAATAATAACGGTTTTGTTGTCTAGCTCCAATAAGATGGTGTTAAAAATTTGAATCTCTTTTACAATACCCGCATGACCTTGAGCATTCACATAATCTCCTACTTTAAAAGGCTTGAACAACAGGATAATAACTCCTCCTGCAAAATTCTGAAGTGTGCCTGAGAGTGCCATCCCAACAGCCAGACCAGCGGCACCAAGAATTGCTATAAATGAAGTCATTTGAACTCCTAACATGCTTAAAACACTGATGGCGAGCATTGTTTTTAGAAGAATACTCGACAAGCTAAGTAAAAATGGTTTCAGAGAAGAATCAGTTTTTCTCTTGTCTAACATTTTTGAAAAAGATCCCATTAATATTTTGATAATGAAACTACCGATAATCCAAACCAGAATTCCTCCAATTAGTTTTGGTCCATAGGTCAGTACAGCTTCAGTAAGTTGATCTAGTATACTATTAACGTTTATTTCCATTTTTGATTATTTGATTAAAAATTTAGTAATGATTGAATATGATATTAATGTCTTGTTCTTGTGTGATTTGCGCGAGAAGCAGGTTTTCTGCTGCTCGAGGGTCTCGCACTTGGTCTTGAAGATGAGGGCCTTGTACTCGATTTATAAGAAGGTCTGGTACTAGGTCTCGCAGCAGGTCTTGTGCTGGGTTTAGTAGAGGGTCTTGTACTAGGTTTAGAAGACGGTCTCGTGCTTGGTTTGGAATAAGACGGTCTCGTACTAGGTTTTGTAGACGGTCTAGTGCTTGGTTTCGAATAAGATGGTCTTGTACTCGGTTTGGTAGAAGGTCTCGTATTGGATTTTGAGTTTCCAGGACGCGTCGCTGGTCTGGTACTTGGTTTTTGAACCGGTCGTCCGGTTGATTTATAACCTCTGTCGCTATTAATGCCTCGATTCGCCGGTCTTGCTTTTCTGTCAGTTAACAACTCATTCCTATTGCTTGCTCCTGGGTTTCTTTTATTAAAGGACTTATCAGGATTATTCTTGAAGTAAGCATTGTCTCTGGTCCTTATATTTGTATTGTTATTGATCCGAATATTGTTTCGGTTGTAGCTATTGTTTATGTTAATGTGTATATTAACATTACTACGATAAATATGAGGCGGATAAGGAACCCATGGTCTAAAGTAAGGTGGCCGATAGCCCCAGTACCATGGAGAATACCAGGGTCTGTAAGTTGCAACCCAAAAAAGGGTAAAGAATACGGGAACAACAGGGTAATAGGGTGTAATATAATAATTTGGACCATACATATCTACATTTCCAACAACTTGTACTTTGGTCGTCCCTTTAGAATCTTTTTTAACGTCAATGACTGCTACCTCCTGATACTGATCCTTTCCTATAACTGATTGAATCGAGATGCTGTGAACATTTTTTTCTGCAGTTTCCATTACCCTTAAATAATCGACCTCTCCGTCGTTATTAAGATCTAAATTCGATATTTGTGTTTTTGGATCATTGAGCCTTTTCTCAAAATCTTCAAGATCCTTAGATTCTCCAAATATTGAGGCAACTGCTTCCAAGTCAAGGTTGTCACTAATATCATCACTATTGGCAGTGATCGTTGTAACATCTTGAGCTGTGCTTTGCCATCCCGTAAAAACGAAAAATAAGAAGAAAAATGAGAATATATTTTTGTTCAAAATAACAATCGTAATTGTAGTTACTAATCTAATGAAGCAAATATAGGAATTTAGAGTACCATTAAAAATACTCTTTTATTAAAATAATTGATAACAATATCCGAACTCTTAAAGAATACCATAAATTAGCATGAATTTAACCAGATATTTTTTCCTTTGAATCTTCAAAAATATATTTCAGAATTTCGTTATAATTTTCAACTGGCAATTCCAGTGATGATCGGTCATTTGGGTCATGTTCTGGTTGGTTTGGCTGACAATATTATGGTAGGAAGGCTGGGAGCTGCACCATTGGCAGCTGTATCTCTTGGAAATAGTTTTGTCTTTATTGCATTTTCACTGGGTATAGGTTTTTCATTTGCAATAACCCCTTTGATTGCTGAGTCGGATGGAGAAGGTGATGTTGATAAAGGCAGGAAATTGTTCCAGCATAGTTTGATACTATGCGGTATTCTTGGTGTCAGTATGTTTCTTTTACTTTTAGTGGCGAGTCCTTTGATGCGCTATATGGATCAACCTCCTGAGGTGGTTGAGCTGGCGATGCCCTATCTAGGTATTGTTGCTTTTTCAATGATCCCTTTGATGATTTTTCAAGCATATAAACAGTTTACAGATGGTATGTCAAATACAAAATATGGAATGCATGCTACGCTTTTGGCAAACGTGGTCAATGTGATTTTAAATTTTGTTTTGATCTATGGTTTTTGGATTTTTCCTAGACTTGAATTGGTTGGTGCTGCTTATGGAACCTTAATTTCCAGATTTGTGATGATGATCTTCATCATTTGGATTCTTAATTCTCGTGATAAATTCAAACCGTTTTTCAAGTGGTTGAAAATAAAAGAAATCCAAAGAGATCTTTTTGCCAAGATCATTGACCTCGGATTTCCTACGGCTATGCAAATGTTGTTTGAAGTTGGTGTATTTACAGCTGCAATTTGGCTGGCAGGAACCATGGGTACGATTGATCAGGCGGCGAATCAGATTGCACTCAATCTGTCTTCCATGACATTTATGATTGCAGTGGGTTTAGGTGTTACTGCGACCATAAGGGTGGGTAATCAGAAAGGGCTTAAAAATTTCGCGGAACTCAGAAGGGTAAGTATTTCTATTTTCCTGCAAGTGTTTATCATAGAATGTGTATTTGCTATGGCATTTATTTTGCTAAAGGATGTTCTACCCATGGTGTATATTGATAATATGTTAGTTGTCAATACGGCAGCTTCTCTGCTGTTGATCGCGGGATTATTCCAGTTGTCTGATGGTTTTCAGGTGGCAGTTTTAGGTGCCCTGAGAGGATTGCAGGATGTAAAAATACCAACCTATATTACTTTTATCGCCTATTGGATCGTTGGATTTCCAACGTCTTATATATTGGGAAAGGTTTTGGGTTTCGGATCTCAGGGAATTTGGATCGGCCTGCTTGCCGGATTGACCGTGTCTGCGATTTTGTTATATTGGAGGTTCAATTATTTAACCCGTAAATTAATTGATTCAGAATAAGATGGGAATTGTTTTTAAGCAGTCATTTAACAATACATTGATCCTTTTCCTTGGCTTTGCTATCGGGGGGCTGAACGTATTGTTTTTATATACCCATTTTTTGGAGGCAGAATATTTTGGATTGATCACATTTTTGCTGTCTGCTGCTAATATGATCATGCCCTTGATTGTTTTCGGAATGCAGCATACCATTATTAAATTCTTTTCATCTTATAAAAACCAGCATGAACAGGATAGTTTTTTATTGACAGCTATATTATTGCCGATGCTGATCATCATCCCATTAGCTTTATTAGGGGTTGTCTTCTACCAGCAAATTGCAGAATTCCTGGCCAGAGAGAATATAATTATTGAAAAATATACCTATACCATATTTTTTACGGCAATTTTTATGGGCTATTTTGAAGTTTTTTACGCCTGGAGCAGGGTCCAGATGAAATCCGTTTTTGGGAATTTTATCAAGGAAGTTTTTGCTAGGATTTGTATTTCTATTTTGCTTTTTGCAGTTTATTTTGATTGGATCGATGCTAACCAGTTTATTTATGCCGTTGTTCTTGTATACTTGCTTCGTATGATCATCATGAAATTGTATGCCTTTTCTTTATACTTTCCAAAAATTGAGTGGAATGGCTTACCAAAGAATATAAGGGAGATCCTCTCCTTTTCACTGTATATTATTATGGCAGGCTCTGCAGGAACCATTTTGCTGGAAATCGATAAGTTCATGATCCCCCAAATGAAATATATCGCAGAGGTAGCCTATTATTCTGTTGGAGTTTATATCGCTTCAGTCATTGGTATTCCCTCAAGGGCCATGCAGCAGATCATCAATCCGATCACTGCGCGCGAATTGAATAACAATAACTTAGAGGAAGTAGAGGTCTTATATCAAAAGAGTTCATTGAATTTATTGATCGTAGGAGGATTATTGTTTTTGTTGATCAATGTAAATATTGAAGAGCTATATAATATCATTGACAGAGAAGAATATACTGTTGGCATATATGTGGTATTTGTCATCTCCATTTCTGAACTGATCAAGTTGTCATTAGGAACTAATGGTGCTATTTTAACAAATTCCAGATATTACAAAATGCTGTTTTATTATGCAATTGGTATGGCGATTAGCGTGATTCTTCTAAACAGATTGTTAATAGGTAGTATGGGTATTCAAGGTGCAGCCTTGGCTACACTTATCGTGGTAGCTTTATTTTCATTATTAAAAATTATCTATGTCAATAAAAAAATGAAAATGCAACCTTTCACCAAAAAGACCGCCACGCTTCTCGGTCTTATTACTTTTTTATTTCTGATTTTCTATTTTATAGACTTGCCATTCCATTCTCTCGTGAATATTTTGATCAAGAGCTGTCTGATCACTTTTATTTTTGTTTTTACAGTTGTAAAATTGAAATTGTCGGATGATATGAATCTCATGGTCAAGAGATATTTTAAGTAAGCAAGGCCTGTTTTGTTAAAAACATTTACGAAATTTGGTAAGTCACTAACTATTTCTTTAGATGTCATATATCTTACATATTGCCTTAGGTTTTGCAATGGCCTTTTTGAGTTTAATACCACCCGGCATGTTAAATATGACTGCGGTTCGAACAAGCATCGAGAAAAATAAAAAAGAGGGTGTTTGGTTTGCTTTAGGAGCAGCTTTAATTGTTATTCCTCAGGCATTTATTGCATTGGTTTTTGCAAGATATTTTTCAGAACATCCGGAAGTTATTCAGCGTTTACAAGTAGCAGGAGTAATCGTTTTGTTCTTTCTTTCTGCCCTGTTCTTTATTCAGGCGAGGAGAAAATTCAAAGGAGAAGGGACGAAGCGTCGTGGAAAAAGTTTTTGGATAGGTATGCTGATGTCTTCCATGAATATGCTCGCTATCCCTTTTTATCTTGTACTCTCGTCAGTTTTGGAGGACAGAGGCTTACTCATCACCGAACAACCTTTTATCAATCTATTTGTTAGTGGTGTTTTTTTGGGAGCTTTCTCATTATTTTTTGTTTACGTTCAGTTCGCTCAGATCATTATAAAACGTGCTCAATTTATTGCAAGAAACATCAATTATATACTTAGCGTACTCTTTTTAGTCATTGGAATTTTGGCTTTAATTAAATTTTTAAAGTAATTATTTTATTAAATTAGCGTCGTATCCATAAACTATTTTAATGATCTCAGCCATTATTCAAAATCTTAATCGAGGTGTGAACTTATTAAATTCAATAAATGATCAGGAGTATGCCGATAATTCAACGGCACCTTACTATTCTAGTATTGGTATTCATATGCGTCATATTTTAGATGTTTTTGATTGTATTTTAAAAGGTATTGATCATAAAAAAATCGACCTTACGTCTCGCCAAAGAAATGAATTGGCAGAAATAAAGGTAGAGATTGGTTTAAATTACTTTAATAAGGTGATGTCGGAATTAAGCTCTTTGGAAAAGGAAGATTTGGATATGATGATAGAGGTTAAAGATGATTTGGGTCGAGGTATGGTCACTGCGAATTATACAATTGCAGCTGCTCTTATTCAGGCACATAGTCATGCCATCCATCATTTTGCCAGTATTGGTTATATCATTTCTCAAATGGGCATTAATCTTCCGGATGGAGATTTTGGATACAATCCAACCACGCCAAGAGGGGATATGATCAACCGCTAGATTCTGTGCTAAAAATTCGTTGTATTTAGTTTTTTTAATTTTTGGGTGTGAGACCTGAGCCAAAGCATATTATTCAAATAATCTCTTACTGAAGGATAAGGAATATGCTGCTCTCTATGAAGTTTTCGGGCGATCTTAGCCATAATCCTCCAATGTCTATTTATAGATTTTAATGCTTGATAAAAGGAAGCATCTTTATGTGTCGCATCATAGATATGAGTGGGTTCCGAAATAATTCCATTTACCTCGAGAATTTTATATTCCTTCTCCTTCAAAAGTTTGTCATAACTATTGAATTTGATGTCTAACCGTCCATAATACCAACCCTTTATCTGATGACAAATCTTATCTGTTAAACCCTCTAAATCATCATTGATCAAATAATTGCCATTAATGAATTGTGTACCCTTAGAATGATTCCCTATTACTGAAAGCGTTATTTCTTCGCCTTCATTTAAGATATATTCAAGTTTATTTTTATGGATGGCATGGAACAGGTCAGCGTATAAAAAGGCACGATCATCATTTTCAATTAACTCGGCTATACTAAGGTGCCCGTCTCCTTTAATTTTCATAAACTTCTTAATGGTCACTGAAGTGATTTTACCTTTTTTTTGCCCTGGAATACGATGATAGAAAATACCCAACTCTTTGTCATAAGGAACGAATTCTTGCAGAATGACATCTACTTTAACATGTCTAAGGTAGCTTTGTAATTCCTGTATTGAATTGATTTTTTTTACAAGATAGCCTCTGAAACCGATATCAGGTTTGGCAATTATAGGGAATACAAGCCTCTTTTTTTTTATGGTTTTTTCAAGTTCCGACAAAGTATCATTTTTGGTAAAAAGAATGCTTTTGGGTACAAGTGATTCTGGTAAAAGATCAAGTGTTTTAAATTTTGATTCGGTCCCATTTCCGGCGAAGAGAATTGCAGGGTTTGTAATGGCATAAAAAAAAGGATGTCCAGCTTTTAGCGAACGCCAAATAAAAAAGGGTAGAAGCGGGGCATAATAAATTATGGTGGGCCAATGTTCCCAATGCAAAAGTTTGACAATGGCTGGTTTGCGTTTCATTTGTTAAAAAGGGCTTTAAGTATAAGTCTGAAAGCTTGAGTAACTAATGCAATTGTGAAAACAAATAAGATACATCCCAATATCAGCATCAGATATCCATCACCTTTTTTAAGGGCTTTAAACCCTATTGTAACCAAAATAGGAGCCCCAAATAGTAAAGGTAATGCAAGGGCGAGATATTTTAGTCCTTTTTGGAATAAGTTCTTTGCATCATTATTGGCAAATACCTTGTTATTCTTTGGTGATTCATTGCTTTCTTCCATAATAATTATTGCTTGAAAGTATAAATATAAACGTGATATTTTTCTTAAACAAATAAAAAAAAGGCCTCAATAAATAAAATTGAAGCCTTTTTTTAATAAATCTCTATAATATTTTATGCTAATGCCTTATCTAAATTAACCTTTAATGCATTTAAAAAATCTTGGGTGTTTAAATAGTCATTTGATGTCATATTCTCTTTGTGAATTAACAAAGCAAGATCCTTTGTCATTTGACCAGCTTCGACAGTATCAATACATACTTTCTCAAGAGCAAGGCAAAAATCGATCAATTCCTGATTGTTGTCAAGTTTTCCTCTATGCTCCAAACCTCTTGTCCAGGCGAAAATTGAAGCCAGCGGATTGGTTGAAGTTTCCTTTCCTTGCTGGTGTTGTCTGTAATGTCTGGTAACAGTTCCGTGTGCAGCTTCAGCCTCAACAGTTTTTCCATCAGGAGTAACTAAAACAGAGGTCATCAAACCTAAAGAACCAAATCCCTGGGCGACGGTATCCGACTGAACATCACCATCGTAATTTTTACAGGCCCAAACAAAACCACCATTCCATTTCATGGCCGCTGCCACCATGTCATCGATTAATCTGTGCTCATAAGTAATACCTGCAGCAGCAAATTTTTCTTTAAATTCATTTTGATAAACTTCCTCAAAAATATCTTTAAATCTGCCATCGTAGGCTTTTAAGATCGTGTTTTTTGTACTAAAATATAAGTTCCATCCTTTGGTCAGTGCCTGATTAAAACTTGAACGAGCAAAACCATAAATCGAAGAATCGATATTGTACATTGCCATTGCAACTCCGTCTTCTTCAAAATTATAAATTTCAAATGATTGTGCTTCACTACCATCTTCAGGAGTAAAGGTCATGGTTAATTTTCCTTTCCCTTTTGTCACAAGATCTGTCGCTTTGTACTGATCACCAAATGCATGTCTTCCGATGCAAATAGGTTTGGTCCAGCCTTGAACATATCTGGGTACATTCTTCATGATAATTGGCTCTCTGAAAATCGTTCCACCAACTATGTTTCTAATCGTTCCGTTAGGTGAACGCCACATTTTTTTTAAACCAAATTCAATAACCCTGTCTTCGTCCGGAGTAATCGTCGCACATTTGATTCCTACGTGATATTTTTTGATTGCTTCGGCTGCATCAATGGTAATCTGATCATTCGTCTGATCTCTGGATTCAACACCCAAATCATAATATTTGATATCGAGATCGATGTATGGAAGAATTAACTGGTCTTTGATAAATTTCCATATAATTCTTGTCATTTCATCACCATCTAATTCAACGATAGGATTGGTTACTTTTATTTTTGTCATTATCTCTTGATTTATTTGCTGCAAATATAACAAACCATTGGAAAGTTTAAGCCTTAGAAAAACAAAAAAATTACTTTTAATGATTCTCTGGATTTTTTAAGAGTAACTAAGCCTTATTTTAAATTAAAAGCCATAATAAAGTCAGACTTTATTATGGCTTTCTGGTTTGGTTCGCAACATTTAATAGTATTTAAATATTGCTTTGGTTTGGAATAGGGGGGATTTAATGTTAGTATATCATTAATGGCCCTATAAAACTGTCAATTGTTATGTAACTAAATATGAATTTGCGCTAAACACATCAGTTGTTTCATCAAAAAACAGCTTCGAAATTAATCCAAAAGTCACTTACCGCTTACAGCACATTTTTCATAACCTGTTATAGGGGTTTGTTCTGCAAGTTTCATAGACTAAGCCAAAGTTAAAAGAACAGTGGCACAAGAGATTACAAATCAATAATAAAAAAGTAAACAGGTTATTAACAAGATTTATTAACAATTGTTTATAAGCAATTGATCAAAAGAATTAACACGATATTATTGGGGTGATAGTCTTGATTCTGGTATTTGCTCCGGATATCATGGGGATATGCAAAAACAAAACCCATCATAAAGAAAGTTTCCTTATCATGGGTTTTTGCCGAAACATTTAGTTTGAAACTGATGGTTATCTCACATTTGCATGATCCGATAGATCAATTTTAAACTACATTTTCTTTAAATTTTTTTCCTCTGGATTTGTTCAGGTTTGCACCGAAGTGTTTACAATCCCAAAACAAGATTCAAAAAATTTAATTTGCAATTACTAACCTTAAATTTTAAATCCGTATGCTAAATACAATGATTCTAGTTTATGATTAGCTACTGCACTAAAGTTTTCACTTTAGCAAAATCCGGCTCCTTTTTTATTTTTAAACTTTGGCCTAGATTCTCACCCAATGCTTCCATTTAAGACAAAAACATTGCCTTCTTCTATTTCAAAGGTACAGACAATGACTAATGATATCAAAAAATATTGAATTTTCTTATTCACATTATATCAACTTAACTTATCAACTTTTGTTCATAAAAAAACCGCTTTTATCATTTGATAAAAGCGGTTGAAATATGGAGAAAAAAAGATTAAGATCGTTTTTCTTTGATCTGAGCTTTTTTCCCGGTAAGGTTTCTGAAGTAATAAATTCTTGCTCTTCTGACTTTACCTTTTTTATTTATCTCAATTTTTTGAATTGCTGGTAAATTAACTGGGAAAATTCTTTCCACGCCAATTGTACCTGACATTTTTCTGATTGTGAAGGTTTCAGAAGCTCCGCTTCCCCTTCTTTGAATAACAACTCCTCTAAAAAACTGAGTTCTGGTTTTTTTTCCTTCCTTGATCTCGAAGTATACTGTAATTGTATCTCCTGCAGCAAATTCTGGCATTTCATTTTTTGTAACGAATTCGCTTTGTACAAAGTCTACTAAATTTTCCATTATGATAATTTAAAATGGTTGACAAACACCAACATTCACGATTTTCGTCAGAGGTTGATTTTGAGTTTGCAAATCTAGAAAAAAACTTTTGAATAAATAGAATAGCAAGCAAAAAATATTTTTGTTGATGAATATACTATAATCCCTTAGTTTCAATTGCTTAGAGATAAATCTTGTGATATGTTTTTTGTCAGAATAGCCTGGTCAATTTAAAAAGGGCAAAATGGCTTTATTGATTCAATAGATCTGGACGAATTAGTTTCGTTCGTTTTAAGGCTTCTTCATGTCTCCATTCATCAATTTTAGGAAAATTGCCTGACAGAAGAATTTCTGGTACTTTCATGTCTTCATATTGGGCGGGTCTTGTGTAAACCGGAGGTGCCAGTAAATGGTCCTGAAAGGAGTCTGTTAAGGCAGAGGTTTCATCTCCCAAAACTCCTGGAATTAATCTTATTACGGCATCGCAGAGCACTGCAGCGGCAAGTTCTCCACCGGATAGTACATAATCTCCTATTGAGATTTCCATTGTGATAAACTTATCTCTGACACGCTGGTCAACACCTTTGTAATGACCTGTTAGTATGAGAAGATTCTTCTTGTCGGATAATATATTTGCCCTTCCCTGGTCTAAAGTTTTTGCATCCGGAGTCATATAGATGATCTCATCGTAATCCCTCTGTTTCATCAATTCACTTAGGCATTTATCTATAGGTTCAATCATAAGGACCATTCCTGCTCCGCCACCAAATTGGTAGTCATCAATTTTACCATATTTATTGATCGCATAATCTCTAAGATCGTGAAAGTGGATTTCTGCCTTTCCTTTGTCCTGAGCGCGTTTAAGAATTGAATATTCAAAAGGACTTTTTATCAACTCTGGTGAAACCGTAATTATATCTATTCGCATGGCGCAAATATATTTAATTTTTAACAGCTCTTATCATTCTGTCAGCACCGTAAAGATCTTTTTTTATTTCAATTTTTTCAAATCCCAAATTGTTCAAAATTTGATAAAGCTGCTCTCCAAGGTATTGATTGATCTCAAAATACAAGTATCCCTGTTTTTTTAATCTCTTTATAGCAAGTTTGGCAATATGTTTATAGAAGATCAAAGGGTCATGATCAGAAACATACAAGGCGACATCTGGTTCATACTTCAAGACGTTATCATGCATTTCATTCTTTTCGCTCTCTCTCACATAAGGGGGATTTGAAACGATAATGTCATAGTCGTGGTCTAAATCATTTAATTGGAGTATATCATGATGTATGAATTTGATATTTACTTTTTGAGCTAAGGCATTTCTTTTGGCTACCGTGAGGGCTTTTTCCGATACATCCATTGTTTCGATAATTGAATTTGGCAAATTCTTGACCAGCGCAATGGGTATACAACCACTTCCTGTGCCAATATCAAGTATGCTGTTTTTAGCTTCTTTGGATGAGGATTCAAGAATCCAATAGATGAGCTCTTCTGTTTCGGGTCTGGGAATCAATACGTTTTCATTCACCTCAAACGTTAGGTCCATAAATTCTGTATTACCTATAATATATTGAATCGGAAAATCTCTTTTAAGCTGTTCAAGCGCCTTTAAAAATAAAGTCTCTTGTTCAGGTGTCAATTCCAGATTTGGGATCAGTGCCAATTCAAGTCTGGACTTATCGAGATAAGCTTCGCATAGCATGTGAAAAAAACTGAAAACTTCTTCTTTGGAGTAGATTTTGTCTAATTCACTATGAAATAATTCTTTTAAAACCTTTATTAACATAAAGTTGAAACTTTTGACTCATTAGAATATACAGATGGAAATATACTTTATAATTTTGGATAATAAATTGAATGAAGTTCAAATAACTGGCTATAAAATTAAGTAAAGTGATCTATAAGAGGATTAATATTTTTAATTTCGCGTTATACAAAGCTTAGATGAAGGATCAGGAAAAATTTATGAAACGTTGCCTTGAACTGGCAAAAAATGGACTAGGTCTTGTTTATCCGAATCCTATGGTTGGTAGTGTTGTTGTTCATAATGATGTTATTATTGGAGAAGGTTGGCATCAAAAAGCAGGAGGCCCTCATGCCGAGGTCAAAGCAATCGATTCTGTTAAAAATAAATCCTTGTTAGCTGAGTCCACGCTTTATGTAAACCTGGAACCATGTTCTCATCATGGAAGAACACCTCCATGCGCTGATCTTATAATTCGTCATGGGATTAAAAAAGTTGTGATCGCTGCCGTAGATACCAATAAGCAGGTTGGAGGAAAAGGTATTAAAAGGCTCCAAGAACATGGAGTGGAAGTAATCGTTTCAGTATTGGAGAAAGAAGCCAGGGAATTGAATAAAAGGTTTTTTACTTTTCATGAAAAGAAAAGACCCTACGTGATACTCAAATGGGCGCAAAGTAAGGACGGATATATTTTTCCTGATGCTAAAATTGCTCAAAAAGGACTTCCGTTCTGGATTTCAAATAGCTATTCCTTGCAACGTGTTCATCAGTGGAGAGCAGAGGAGGCATCTATACTTGTTGGTAAAAATACAGTCCAGCAGGATAATCCAAAACTTAACGTGAGAGATTTTAGTGGTAATTCAATTCTGAGAATTGCGATTGACAGAAAATTGGAATTATCCCATTCTATGAATTTTTTTGATGGCTCTTCGGATACGATTATTTACAATGAATCGAAAGATGAGATCATTGGGCAGCTAAGTTTTGTCAAACTTGATTTTTCAGAGGATATAATCGCTCAGATCATGCAAGATTTATATGAAAAAGAGATTCAATCCTTGATTGTAGAAGGAGGTGCATATACGCTAAATTCCTTCATTGGTTCGGGTTGTTGGGATGAGGCCAGAGTTTTTAGAGGTTCACAGTATTTTGAAAAAGGTTTAAAAGCTCCTGAGATCGATGCTGAGCAAGTTGATAAAGAGCAGATCGATGATAATCTTTTGTGTATACATAAGTACAATTAAAGATGGAGTATAATCACGATGATGTTTATTTGACCTTAAGTGAGCCTTCCGAGGAAGGGGTCTACAAGGAAAAGGGCAGTAAGTTTTTGGCTTATGCATATCCTTTGTCAGATCCGGATCAAGCGGGAGATCTTATCCATCATCTAAAAAAATCTCATCCAAAGGCAAGACACTGGTGTTATGCTTGGCAAGTCGGAGTTGAAAATCCAGTTTTTAGATTTAGTGACGATGGTGAACCAAATAATAGCGCAGGAAAACCCATTTACGGTCAAATTCAGTCATTTGGTCTAACCAATTTGTTGATTGTAGTCGTTCGTTATTTTGGAGGAACCAAACTTGGAGTTGGAGGCTTGATCGTTGCCTACAGGTCAGCTGCTAAATTTGCTTTGGAAAATGCTGAATTGATCGAAAGAATGCTGACGAAAGAATTAAGTCTCACCTTTGAGTATGCTCACATGGATAAAGTTATGCGTCTTATCAAAGAAAATGCAATTAGCATCAAGACTCAGAAAATGGAGCTGAATTGTTTTTTTATCATTTCAATTAGAAAAAGTGATCTCGAACGAGTGGTCAAATTATTTGAGGATCTCAGGTGTATTGAGGTGAAAAATATCAATTGAATTGTGAATAGATTTGATCCAAAAGGTATTTTGGTGCTTTAATTGGTTTGTTTTTTTTCATGTCGATAAAAACCAAGCTTGTGAACCCTGTTGTTAAAAGTTCATTATTTTCATTGTGAACTTCAAAATCAAATTCAATTTTTACCAGGGGCTTATTCGTCATGATGGTGGTAATCGTCAAGAGATCATCATATTTAGCAGGCTTTATGTAGTTGATGTTCAGCTTAATAACCGGGAGCATGATTCCTGATTCCTCAAGACTTTTATAACTTATACCCAAGGCTCTGAGCCACTCAACTCGGCCCACTTCAAAAAATTGAGCGTAATTTCCGTAGTAAACATAGCCCATTTGGTCAGTTTCTCCGTATCTTATACGAATATTTGTTTGATTTTTGATCATTTAGTCGTAATTTGGGGTCGAACAGTTTAATCAAAAAATAAATAAGAATCAATAGCAAATATATTTTTTTTTAATAAACTTTATTCACAAATTTGTAAAGGCAAAACAAATACCTATTTTGTCGGAAGAAAGGTAACTAAACTTAATTCAAAATATTTTAATTAGATGACGAGAACAGCCTCCTCTGTATGGAATAATTGTCTGCTTTTTATAAAGGATAATATCAAACCACAAGCTTTCAAAACATGGTTCGAACCTATAAAGCCGATGAAGATAGCAGGAGATGTGCTTACGATACAAGTACCAAGTAAGTTCTTTTTTGAATGGCTGGAGGAGCATTATATTAAGTTATTAAGGGTAGCTTTGATCAGAGAGCTGGGAGATCATGCAAAATTGGTCTATGATGTAAGGATGGAGAATACCTACAGCAACAAAAATCCTCATACAGTTAAGTTTCCTAGTTCTAACAAAAAACCATTTAATTCACAAGGAGTTACCATCCCCCTGGAAATTGACAAAAGAGAATTGAAAAATCCATTTGTAATTCCAGGTATTCAAAAGGTCAAAATCGAATCACAACTTAACCCTAATTATAATTTTGAAAATTTTATTGAAGGAGATTCAAACCGTTTGGCAAGATCAGCAAGTATGGCTGTTTCAAATAAGCCGGGAGGAACCTCTTTCAATCCCTTGTTAATTTATGGTGGAGTAGGTCTGGGTAAAACTCATTTGGCTCAGGCAATTGGTGTTCGAATCAAAGAGAGATACCCTGAGAAAACAGTACTCTATATATCAGCAGAAAAATTCACCCAACAATTTATTGATTCTGTAAAGGCCAATACAAGAAATGATTTTATTCATTTTTATCAAATGATCGATGTACTTATTGTGGATGATGTCCAGTTTCTCTCAGGTAAGTCAGGAACTCAGGATGTATTCTTCCATATATTCAATCACTTACATCAAAATGGGAAGCAGGTCATCCTGACATCAGACAAAGCACCTGTTGATATGCAGGATATTGAGCAGCGTTTATTATCAAGATTCAAATGGGGTCTTTCTGCAGAGTTAATCGCTCCTGACTATGAAACGCGAATCAGTATTTTACAAAGTAAAATGTTCAGGGATGGGGTAGAGATACCTGAAGAAATCGTTGAGTATATTGCAAAGAATATCAAGACGAACGTTCGTGAGCTAGAAGGAGTTCTTATTTCATTGATCGCTCAAGCCTCTTTTAACAGAAAGGAATTTACACTTTCGCTGACCAAACAAATCGTTGATAAATTTGTCAAGAATACCAAAAAAGAGGTATCTATAGATTATATCCAAAAAGTTGTATCCAAGTATTTTGAAATGGATGTGACAACTCTTCAATCCAAAACAAGAAAACGTCATATTGTTCAAGCCAGACAGTTGGCCATGTATTTTGCCAAAAGAATGACAAAGGCCTCTCTGGCAAGTATTGGTTCTCAAATTGGCAGTCGTGATCACGCAACCGTTCTACATGCTTGTAAGACAGTCGATAATCTTACTGAAACAGATAAGCAGTTCCGTAAGTATGTCGATGAATTGACGAAAAAGCTTACTTTTTAAAAAAATCAGATTTTTATGATTAAGGTGTTGATGGTGTGTCTTGGAAATATTTGCAGGTCACCATTAGCCGAAGGCATTTTAAAGTCAAAAGTTGATGGTTTATCTGTTTTTGTCGATTCTGCCGGAACAGGAGGTTGGCATATCGGGGAATTACCAGATCTAAGATCAATAGGAATTGCCCGGCAAAATAGAATTGATATCAGTGATCAGCGTTGCAGAAAGTTTATCGCCCGTGACTTTGATGATTTTGACCACATATATGTGATGGATAGAAATAATTTGTCGGATGTTCTTTCTGTTGCAAAATCTGAAACGCATCGTAAAAAAGTTAAAATGATTCTGAGTGTGGAAAGCGAGACGGATACTATGGAGGTTCCTGATCCTTATTATGGAGGGGAAAGAGGCTTTGAAGAGGTCTTTATACTATTGGATCGAGCCTGCGAGCAAATAGCGAAAAGTTTAGACAATGAATAAGAATTTTGGTAAACTATTTTTGATTCCAACTACTTTAGGTGCAAATGAGCCTTTGGAAGTATTGCCTATTTCAGTAAAGAAAAAGGTGGAAGAGATCGATTTTTTTATTGTTGAGAATGAAAAATCCGCCAGAAGGTTTATAAAAAAAATTACACCCAGAAAGTCACAGCCTGCACTTCGACTTTTTGTACTCGATAAATATACGAGTGAGTTTGAATCTAAATCATTTATTGATCCCTGTTTTCAGGGCATTAATGTCGGTTTATTATCGGAGGCCGGAGTTCCTGCTATTGCTGATCCAGGAGCCAGTATCGTGATGCTTGCACACCAGAAAAATGTTGAAGTTGTGCCGCTTGTTGGACCTTCATCGATTATTCTTGCCATGATGGGCTCAGGGCTCAATGGTCAGAATTTTGCCTTTAATGGTTATCTCCCAATTGATAAATCAGCACGTAAAAAAAAGATTAAAGAATTGGAGAAATGGTCGAAACAAAACAACCAGACCCAGCTATTTATTGAAACTCCCTATCGAAACCAAAACCTATTCAACGAGTTAAAGAATTCACTCACGCCCTCCACTTATTTAAGCGTAGCTGTGGATCTTACCTTAAGTACTGAGTATATTAAAACCTTAACAGCAAAAGAGTGGAAGTCGGAAAATATAGATCTTCATAAAAGACCTTGTATTTTTATATTTCACAAATATTAAACTCTTGCGTTCTTAACCGGTTTGATGAATGAGGTGTCAAATCCTGCAAATTTTTTCATATAACTATGAACGTTTGTTCCATAAGCGTCGCGAGCATTTGCCTGGCCATTACTTCTAAGGTATTTCTTTACATTTCCTGCACCTGCTAAATGAGCGGCAGCTAAAATACCTGATTCAGTAATCTCTACGCCATTAATTGTTTTACCAACACTTCTTTTGATGTCTCTTATCAGGATCCACTTGTTCAGGGAGCATAATGCATAGAAAGCATCTTCCTGTAATTTTGGGTCATTTAAGAAATCTTGTATGTTGTAAATTCTGATACGATTGAGAGTGGATTCACCAAACTGATATTTCCCAAGATATCCAAGGCTATTGATTTTTTTATAATTACCTCTTGATTCTTTAAAAGCGATGGCTTCTTTAAATCCAATATATCGTTTGTCAACGGTTGGCGTGTAGAATAATTCAAAGGATTCAACACTTTTCTTGACTGTGGCAATTGTATTGGCTTGAGGTAAATTGTACCGAGCTTTTGTTACTTTCCGAAAATAGAGTGAGTCATCCTGCTTGAAAGCAGTAATTGCTATCGCGAGAATCAAGACAAATAATATGTTCTTTTTCATAATTGTTTTTCTTAGTTAGGGAGTGCCTAAAAGAAACATTGCGCGCAAAGCTACGTCATTTTTTACAAATCATTTAAATGAGGAAAATTCTTGTGGAATTAGTGATGAATCAGAAATAGAGAGAATGAAATTTAAAATCTCCATTACTTCTGTATTCAATACTTGGGGCTGGAATTTTAATCAAGTTAAAAATATTGAAAACCGTCTTTAAAAAATCAGAATTTGTTCTGATTTTAGTAAGATCAACATCGACACTGGCGAAAAATTGTCTGTAAGATTCAATCGGCTCTCTCGGTATTGTAGAGTTATCAAAACTACCTTCAGGTAGACCATTAGCCCCATAGCCTACTGAAACATTTAACCATCGGGGTATATTACTGTCTTTGAAAAAGGACCATAAATTAACTGATAACCAGTAGGTTTGCCCATTATAATCCTTTAATACCTGTTGCAAAGGAGTGCTGCCTAATTTATCAGGATTGTTCATCGCATATTCTGAAGTCATAAAAGAAAATTTCATTTGAAGACGTTGTTCATCCCACAGCAGTTCCTGGCCAATTAATAAACCTGTCCCCAATGCATTCGCCATTACATCTCCGGTCGAGAATCCCCATTCCTCCGAAAAGCCATCCAAAACTTCAATTGTGGTCAAAAAAACAAAGCCCAAGGTCGCTCCATAGATCAATTGATTTTTTTTTGTCTCTCCTGACCAAGCCAATGCATCCATACCCATTTTTCCGATATAATAGGAGCTGAACATATGACCAAACTTATCCATCTGTAGCCACTGAGAGTTGTCGTTTAAAAATTTAAAATCAGATCTTTCATACTGGGCATACCAAACTTCATTCAGCGCAATAAGAGTGGTAGTGCCTAGTGCAGCTTCGGTGACATAAACCGAAGTTCTTCTTTTTTTATTCAGGGTATCTGAACGTTGAAAAAAAGGTGTTTTATTTTGAGCGAAAAGGAGGTCTTTTCCGGGAAAAATTAGAAAAGCCAGAATAAAGAAAAAGAGATATGTTTTTTTACAACAGATCACCTGTTTATTCCTTGTTGACTCACCCATTTTTGATAGGCAGTTGCATTTATATTATGCTGTTTAAGGGTCTTGGCGAATTTATGGTAACCAATATTTTCTACACTTGCACACATGTAGTAATAACTGTGTTTTTCAGGTTGTAAAACCGCTTCAATGGAAGAAATATCAGGCATGGCAATCGGTCCTGGAGGAAGGCCAAAATTTGAATATGTATTATATGGTGAATCAATGGTCAGGTCTTTGTTTAGAACACGCATGTACTCCTTGTCTTGGCCATATTTTTGTTTTAAGGCAAAGATGATCGTAGGGTCAGCTTGAAGCGGCCAGAAATCATGTAAACGATTCAGATATAGCCCTGCAACCGTATTCCGTTCCTTAATCGCAGAAGTTTCCTTCTGAACAATAGAAGCCAAAGTTGAAACTTGAATTGGTGTTAATTTTTGTTCTTTGGCTTTCAAAACTCTGTCTTTTGTCCAAAATCGTTTGTATTCAACAAGCATTTTATCACGAAATTTTTCAGCACTTGTATTCCAGTAAAAATCATAAGAGTTTGGAATGTACATTGCGATGGCTGTTTGCTTGTCAAAGCCATTTTCCTTCATAAAATCAGTGTCCTGAAACACATCGAGCAAAGCGACTGAATCCGCCTCGATCTGATTTCCAACTCTTCCTGCCAATTTTTCAAAATTATCCTGATTGTTGAAGGTAAGAGTTACCGTTTCTTGTTTTCCGCCTCTTAAATGATCAACGAGGGTTTCGTTATTCATGCCACCGGTGATCTTAAACTTACCAGCCCTGATTTTGTTTGGATAGTTTTTCTTTTCAGCAACCCAAATAAAACTCTCAATATTATCTACATGAGGCTTTATGATTTCAATCAATTTATCAAAATCTGCCCCGGTAGGTATAAAAATCATATTTGTTTCTGGAACATTTGGGCTATATATCTTCTGATAAAAAGAATAGCCTACTATAGCGGCAATCAGAAAAATCACAGCCAGAGCAAGTAACAGTTTCTTTTTCATGAATGATCTGGATTTATTAACTGCAATAATACAACATCTTTATACGCTCCTTTTACTTTCAACCAGTCTTTTTGAATACCAACTCTAGAAAAGTTTAATTTTTCAAATAAATGTAAGCTACTCTCATTGTTCAGTGAAATATTTGCATAAAGCTGATGAAGGTCAAGATGTTCAAAAGCATAGTGCACAAATACCTTTAAGGCATTTTCTCCTAAACTGTTTTGCTGGAATTTTTTTAAGATAAGAATGCCAATTCCGGCTTTTTTATGATGGGGATTAAAATCAAAAAGGTCAATAAGACCTAAAACCGTATCGTCCTTTTTTTGTGTGATTACAAGACGAAGTTGTTTGACTTCAAAAATATCGAGGTGGGCATTGTTCAGGTATTGACTCAGAACTTGTTTTGAATAGGGGGCAAGCGTATTGCTTATTTCCCAAAATTGAGGGTCATTTTCTACAGAAAAAAGTAGGTCGAGGTCACTTGCTTCGAGTGCTCTTAGCTTTATGATATCGTTTTCAAGCAGCCCCATAATCACAGTTTTATAGTTCCTTTAAAAACAAAAGTTGCCGGTCCGGTAAGAACAATTTTCTTGTAGATATTATTTTCCTTTTCGAATTCAATTTGTAATCTGCCACCGGGAGTTTCAATATTGATTTTTTTTTCCTTGGTCAGATCTGTATGGAAGCTTGCCAGTGCAACTGCTGTAACACCTGTACCACAGCTTAAGGTTTCACCTTCAACGCCTCGCTCATAAGTTCTTACATTAAAAGTGTTGTTATCAATTTTCTCCGCAAAATTCACATTGGTTCCGGTTTCAAAATAAGGAGCCCCATATCTGATCTTTCTGCCTTTTTCCATCACATCAACTACCCGTAAGTTCTTAGTAAAAGTCACGTGATGAGGTGATCCTGTATCCAAAAATACATGATCCTTGTGAACTTCAATCGTCTCAACATCCATCATATTAAGACTAACTTGTTCTTCATGAATCGTTGCATAATATTTCTCACCTATGGCATTAAATGATGTGGAGTTTTGAAAAAGCCCCAGTGTTTTGGCGAATGCCACCATACACCTTCCTCCATTTCCGCACATGGATCCCGGTCGCCCGTCCGCATTATAATACAACATATTAAAATCAGCATCAACTGAATTTTCGAGGAGCATAAGTCCATCAGCCCCTATTCCGAATCTTCGGTCGCAATAAAGTTTGATCAAATCATAATCCTTTTTCGGAAAATTGTCTGTGCGATTGTCAATGATCACAAAATCATTACCCGCTCCCTGGTATTTACAGAAATCTAATTTCATATTGCAAATGTAGGAATTATTGCAGTAAATGTTTCTTGTTAAAGTTAGGTTAAAGTGGTTCTGACTTGCTTTTTTTCTTACTAAATTTGGAATAAATGAAAAAAATGTAATTATGAAAAACTTTTTAAAGATGTTGGCAGTATCTGCTTTAGGTGGTATAATAACATTGGGAGGTTACATGTACTTCATTGATCATCAAGAGCTTGGAGATGCGTTGCAAACTACTCAGATGCCGAATATGATACCTTCAAATTATGAATCAGCGCGCGTTGCAGCAGCAGAGAATACTGATTTTACTGCTGTTGCGGAAAAATCAATTCACGCTGTAGTTCATGTCAAAAATATGAGTACCTCAAGCGCCAAATCGAATTCTCTCTATGAATTTTTTTATGGACAATCCGGTTCAACAGAAAGACAAGTAGTTGGGTCAGGATCAGGTGTGATCATTTCCTCTGATGGCTATATTATTACGAATAACCATGTGATAAAAAATGCCCGTAAATTGGAAGTAACCTTGAATAATAAGGAAACATACACAGCAGAGGTTGTCGGAGCAGATGAGAGTACGGATATAGCCTTGCTCAAGATTGATAAGTCTGAATTACCTTATCTGCCTTTTGGGGATTCTGATCATTTAAATGTCGGAGAATGGGTATTGGCTGTTGGAAATCCTTTTAATCTTACTTCAACGGTTACCGCTGGAATTGTCAGTGCGAAGGCCAGAGACATTAATATGATGAATAACAACAAAGTGATCGAATCTTTTATACAAACCGATGCGGCCGTCAATCCGGGGAATAGTGGTGGAGCTTTGGTCAATACCAGAGGAAATTTAATTGGTATCAATACGGCTATCTCGTCCCAAACGGGTTCTTATATCGGTTATTCTTTCGCTGTACCATCAAACATTGCCAAAAAGGTAATAGAAGATATTTTAGAGTTTGGGAACGTTCAACGGGCCTATCTTGGAATTAATTATGAAGAATTGAATAGTGAAAAGGCTAATGAATTTGGTGTTGGAAGTACACAAGGGGTATTGATCACAAGAGTAATTGATCAAGGAGCTGCTAAAGAAGCGGGTTTAATGGTGAATGATATTATCGTAAAAATGGATAATGTGAAAATCTCTAAATTTTCTGATCTACAAGGTTATTTAGGTTCTAAAAGACCAGGAGATGAGGTGCAAGTGACAGTTCTAAGAGACGAAGTAAATAAAACTTTCCCTTTAAAATTGAAAAATCAGTTTGGGAAATACAAGTTTGAGAATAGAGATTTCTCGGAATATTTTATTGGAGAATTAGAGCCTATCCGAAAAAGTGATGCTAATAAATTTGATATTGATTACGGGGTAAAAATCCTAAATCTCAAAAATGATGCAATCGAAAGAACATATGGTGTTGGAAACGGAGATATAATTTTGGCAGTGGAAGATCAAAAAGTATATAGTTCAGAACAAGTGGATCAATTATTAAAGAAGTACCAGAATAAAGAATATTTTGAGTTGCAGATACTTACAAAAAGCGGAAAGCAAGGTTATATCAGGGTAAGATCAGACTGATAATTTTAATTTCCGATCCTTCGGCTTAGAAAGAAATTAACAATATGTTAAAAAACTACTCCTCAGGAGTAGTTTTTTTTATAAATAACATATAATAAAGACATATTTTTGCGTTCTTAATAAAAAGAAACCCATTGATATGAAATTAATGAACAGTTATGAAGAGCAATTATCCAAGGAGGTAGAACTCAGAAGGATGACTGTAGAACTGATTAAAATAATCAGTGATTTATGGTATGAAAACAACATTGAGTTATTTCTGTTCAGAAATCAGCTTATCGATAGGAATGTGAGTGAAATATTGAATTTACTGGATTATTCAAAGGAATTTGTTCAAAAACCAATTTCAATGAAGCACATGCTTCAGATTGCAAAAGAGATTCAGAAAATGGATTTACATCCATCCAAAATCGATATTGGAAAACTAGCTTATGTTTTTCACCTGACAGGAGAAACTGATGTTACTGATTTCGTATCGCACAAGCTAAATGGAGCTAAGTATGGAAATGGAATAAAGCCGAAGGATGTCGTTTTGTATGGTTTCGGACGAATCGGACGCTTGTTGGCCAGAGAATTGATGTCGAGAACCGGAAAAGGCGTTCAGATGAGGTTAAGAGCTATTGTGACGCGAGGAGAAGTTACCCGTGAAGTTTTGGAAAAAAGAGCTTCAATGTTGCGAAAAGATTCTGTTCATGGTTATTTTAAAGGATCTGTAAAAGTTGATATGGAACAACAAGCACTGATCATTAATGGAACTACAGTTTTTGTTATTTCTGCGAATGCTCCGGAAGATCCTGATTATACGCGATATGGCATAAATGATGCTTTGATCATCGACAATACAGGTGCCTTTAGAACAGAAGAGGCTCTGGCAAGGCATTTGGAAGCGAAAGGGGCTGATAAAGTGTTACTTACTGCACCGGGAATTGGTGATGTTCCAAATATCGTTTATGGTGTTAATGAGCATAAATTTGATCCGGATGAGCATAGAATCTATTCAGCTGCTTCCTGTACAACAAATGCGAT
Source organism: Flavobacteriales bacterium (assembly GCA_024229195.1). Classification (GTDB taxonomy): domain Bacteria; phylum Bacteroidota; class Bacteroidia; order Flavobacteriales; family Flavobacteriaceae; genus Lutimonas. The sequence continues at coordinate 36,731 of JAAESS010000144.1, forward strand.
CACACCCGTGTTAAAAGTTATTAACGATACACTGGGAGTCAAACATGGACATATTGAGACGATACATGCTTATACCAATGACCAGAATCTGGTAGACAATATGCATAATAAATATCGAAGAGGTCGGGCTGCTGCTTTAAATATGGTCATTACAGAGACAGGAGCCGGAAAAGCCGTATCTAAGGCCGTACCAGAGTTATCTGGTAAATTGACTTCAAATGCTATTCGAGTGCCGGTTCCAAACGGATCACTTGCCATATTGAATTTAAACCTTCAGAGTAAAACATCTCGTGAAGATCTAAACGCTATTATGAAGAAATATGCTTTGGAAGGAGATCTTGTTGAACAAATCAGATATTCTATGAGCAATGAACTCGTATCTTCCGATATTGTTGGGAATCTTGAACCCTCTATTTTTGACAGCCATGCGACTATCGTATCCAAAGAAGGAGATCATGCCATCCTTTATGTCTGGTATGATAATGAATATGGATACAGTCATCAGGTATTAGGACTAGCAAAATATATCGCGAAAGTGAGAAGGTTCGCTTATTATTAATTCTGGTATAAATCTCTTTACATAATAGTTTCGGGATAAATTGGTCTTGAGTTGCTAAAAGTTTTTTATTTTTATCAGCTTATTAAAGCAAATTTACCCCTATGAAAAAATTATACTTACTCTCTTTTCTCGCATTTTTAGCTTTTGTCTCCTGTAATAAAGACAAGCAAAATGCTCAAATACCGCCTCAACCTTTTAAGGTATATGAAATTAAATCGAAATCTGTTCCTATTTACGAGGAGTTTGTAGGCCAGGTTTATGGTGAAAAGGATATACCCATTCGGGCAAGAGTGGTCGGTTTTTTGGAAGGAATTCATTTTAAGGAGGGTTCAAGGGTAAAAAAAGGACAATTACTTTATTCAATTGATCCTGATCCCTTGCAACAGGAAGTCGCGGCCCAAACTAGTATGGTTGCTCAGGCAAAAACTGTTTTGGTTCAGACGGAGAGTGATTTGAAAAGGATCCAGCCTTTGGCAGAAATGTCGGCAGTTAGTGAACAGGAATTAGACATGGCAACTTCTCAGAGAGATGCTGCAATTTCAGCTTTAGAAGCTGCAAAAGCAGAATTAAATATTGCAAAAATTAATTTGGGTTATGCAAAAATGTATGCCCCTATAGAAGGAATCATAGGGAAAACTTTGGCAAGAGAAGGAGAATTTGTTGGAAAGGATCCAAATCCGGTTATTTTAAATACGGTCTCTCAACTCCGATCAGTTCGGGTTCAGTTCTTTTTATCAGAAAATGATTACTTAAAAGTTGCGAGAGAATACACAAGACGAACAGCAAATAAAATTGAGTCAAAGGGAGATTCAGTGAAGCTAGAATTAATTCTTGCTGATGGCTCCATTTATCCTCATAAAGGGGTGGTTGACTTTATAGATAGAAGTGTAGATGCTTCTACAGGAGCCATTTTGATACAAGCAACATTTCCTAATCCTGACAGATTAATTCGACCCGGTCAGTTTGCGAGAATTAAAGCAAAAATAAAGCAAGCCGAGAATGCCATCCTCATTCCTCAGATATGCGCATCAGAGTTACAAGGTCAGTACTCTGTTTTTTTGGTAAATGCTGAAAATAAATTGGAAACGAGACAAGTAGATGTAGGAGAGACGATAGGAGAGTATTACATTATCAAGAAAGGCCTAGCAAGTGGGGACAAGATTATTTTGGAAGGTGTTCAAAAAGGAAGAACTGATATGGAAATTGTTCCGGAAATAACGGAATTTAAATCAAAACAAACCCCTCAATTATAGACCATGGCAGAAGATAAAGGAAACTTTTTTGTACGGAGGCCAATTGTCGCAATGGTAATTGCGATCATAATTGTAATTGTAGGAGGGGTATCTTTAATAGGATTGCCCATTGAACAATATCCCAACCTGACACCACCAATCGTTCAGGTAAGAGGAACTTATACGGGTGCTAATGCATTGAATGTTGAGGAATCAATGGCTACACCATTGGAGCAACAGATCAACGGTGTTGATAATATGATCTACATGAAATCGACCAATGCCAATGATGGTACGATGGTGATTGATGTATCTTTTGATGTAGGGACTGATCCGGATATGAATACTGTATTGGCTCAAAACCGTGTTTCTGCAGCAACAGCTAAAC
>JAAESS010000145.1 GCA_024229195.1 Flavobacteriales bacterium
AGATGATATGAAAATTGGTCTTGATAACTTCATGAACAATGGTCCTAGAGCCAAAGCAGAATTCGAACATAAATAGACACTCCATGATACACAAAACAATAATAGAACCCTTCAAGATAAAGTCTGTAGAGCCAATTGACATGAGCACAGAAAAAGAAAGAAAACAATTTCTTCAAAATGCTCATTACAACACTTTTTTACTCCAATCGGACCATGTTATCATCGATTTTTTGACAGATAGTGGAACTTCCGCAATGAGCGCCAACCAATGGGCTGGGATCATGAACGGTGATGAATCATATGCTGGATCAAAATCATGGCAAAAAATGGAAGCTGCTGTAAAAGAGCTGACTGGTCATGAATTTATTCTGCCTACCCACCAAGGGAGAGCCGCAGAAAGAATAATATATGGGTATTTAGGAGGAGAAGACAAAACCTTTATTAGTAACACACATTTTGATACGACTAGAGCAAATATTGAATTTTCCGGAGCAGAAGCGATAGATATCCCTATCCCAGAATCAAGCGACACTTCTCTAATCCATCCTTTTAAAGGAAATATGGACACGGACAAATTGAGCCAAATAATAATTGACAAAGGAGCAAAAAATATTGGTGCTGTCATATTAACCGTAACCAATAATAGCGGAGGAGGCCAACCAGTGAGTATGGCCAATACAAAAGCTATTCATGACATCTGTAAAGAACATGATATCATTTTTCTTTTGGATTGTTGTCGTGTAGCAGAAAATGCATACTTCATTAAACACAGAGAGCCCGGATACGAAAACAAAAGCTATAAAGAAATTGCTCAAGAAATGTTCTCCTTGACAGATGGATCAGCAATGAGTTCTAAGAAAGATGCCTTAGTAAATATGGGTGGTTTTTTAAGTCTTAGAGATCCTGAACTAGCCAAAGAATGCACCAATCTACTGATCATAACAGAAGGATTCGCGACTTATGGAGGTTTATCTGGTAGAGATATGGAAGCATTAGCAATTGGACTTGAGGAGGTTTTTGATGCTGATTATCTAGAATATAGAATTAAGAGTACTGCATATCTTGGAAATAAGCTTCATGAGATGGGAATACCTGTGATGATGCCAATTGGAGGTCATGCGGTATATATTGATGCTAAAAAGCTATACAGTCATATTCCAGTGAACGAATATCCTGGCCAAGCTTTAGCATGTGAACTTTATGTAAAAGCAGGAATACGAACAGTTGAAATTGGATCCGTCATGTTTGGAAAATATGATGAAAAAGGAGAACTCATTCCTGCCCCAATGGAACTTGTAAGAATGGCCATTCCAAGACGAGTTTATACCCAAAGTCATATTGAATATGTAATCGAAACTTTTGATGAAATATTGAAAACTAAAAATGACGTAAAGGGAATTAAAATATTAGAAGAACCAGAATTTTTAAGACACTTCACAGCAAAATTTGCTCCGGTAGATGTCAACGAAAAAGTAGAATTATAACATTTAATCATAGAAGAAATGAAAGCATATCACGATAAAGAAAAAGGA